>JAXJRE010000289.1:0-37983 GCA_036310785.1 Acutalibacteraceae bacterium | reverse complement strand
ATCAGGAACTTGTAGTTTTCGGGAATATCCCAAGCCTTTTTCCACTTGTTGCCCTGCTCGTTACCGTCGGCAAAGAGCGCACCCACGCTTGCGATTATACATGTTCCGAGTCCGAGACCCTGTGCTGCAATGCAGATATTTTCACACATAATTCCGCCGTCCATATAGCTCTCGTCTTCAGCGAAAAGCACGGCGAAGGTCGGGGCGTTGTGATAGACCGGATTGACGTCCCAGCGTGTGTAGGCAGGTGTGTCATAACCGACAAGCTCCTTGAAATCCTTGTTCATCTGTTCAAGCATTTCCCTGTTCTGAACGAAACGGACATGACAGGGCTGCATATTTCTTCCGCTCGGAGCCTGCTTTGCCGCCTTGATGAGCATATCAAGCTGTTCGTCTGTGATCTGATCGGGTTTATATGATCTGATCGTCTGACGTTCGAGTATTGTTTTCATTACTTCGTTCATTTCAAATCATTCCTTTCTGTGGTTTCCAAATAACTCTTAATACATTCACTTACTGCATAAACCTTTTCTATATTTTGGCGACGCTTCAGTAAAGATATCAACTTCAATTTATCTTCTGGTGACAATTCCAAATCTTTTAATAGATTAACTGCTAAACATCGATTCTTATAAAATTTACTATTTATAGAATCAATTAAATAATATAAAAAATTAAGATTACCGATTAAATAGGCAGTCCTTGCTATACATATTTTAAGCCACTCACTTTGCTCTTTATCAAACATCTTCATAACTAAGCAATTTAAATTTGAAAATGTATTTTCTGTGCTTACCATATTGCAATATACATCTCCTAAACTTAAAATAGCATATCCCCTAACCAAAACCGTTGTATCTGATGTCATCCGAATCAAGTGGTTAAACACATTCAAAGAATCACTAAAACAAAGAGAATCACAAGCAGAAGCTCGTATAATTCTTTCTTTATCTTTAAGCATTTCAACGAGTATTCTCTCACTTTGTGCACAGTGATAATCAGCAAGTGACTCACTAATTCTTAATTTTTCCTCATAATTTCCATAAAGTGCCTTATTTTCAAGATCGATCCACCTATGTTCATTCGTTTTTTCCATTTTTATTTTGTTTAACAAACTTAAAACACAATCTTTCATATTCCACAAACTTATTTTTTCAAAAACTTCCTTATCAGTTTCTTCCTTGTAACCGCATTATATATCAGCGCACCGATGAAATATACCGCCGCTATTCCGAAAACGGAAAGCAGAGCCGTCACTACCGCCCGCACACTTATCAGCTTTGCAAGCAGGATAAGTGCCAGAATAGCCACCGCCAATCCTACCGCACACTTTGCCGCAAATACGGGAACGTCTCCCGGAGATGACGGGCCGACGCTGTAAATAAATGTCTTGACCGGTTCGGCAAGCGGTTTCTTGCACACGTCGCCGTATTTGACGATGTAGGTCTTGTAGTTTCTTACATCATTTTCATCGAACTCAAAAACTCTGACGCCTCGCTGAATATTACCGTAGGAATTGTAGCCGGCTCCCGGACAGTAGCCGAGGTCGATCCCGTCAACCGTTCCGATAAAGCTGTCAAAATGATCGTGTCCGCAGTAAACGGCAAAGACATCGCCCTGCTTTTTAAGCTGTTCAAACTCGCCGCATTCACGGGGCAGAGCCGCAGGAGTTTCGCCGTAATCGCCCTTATACTTTATGTCTTCTCTGAGCTTGTAAAATCCGCCCTTTCTTGTTCCGTAGGCAGGGTAAGCGCCCTTTGTACCTTTCGGCACCTTTTCAAGAAGCTCATATATCTCGTCAACGGGAATGTGCTGGAACACGATGGAATCCGCATTTACCTCACGGCTTGTTCTGTCAAGCCATTCAAGCTGTTCCTTTCGCACACCCTGATACTTTCCTTTGATCTTCGTACCCGTATCAACAACATAAATGTTCATCGCCGTTTTACTTCCGTCCGAGGAAAGAACAGGTACATTGAATGTGCCTGCGTCAGGTCTCCCGTCGTTAAAACCGTCAAAGCAGATGCAGTTTTTCATCCTTGCGTAAACTTTAGCCTGCTCCTCATTTGCAATGCCCGTCTCACGGTCGTGATTGCCGAATGTAAGCACAAAGGGAATGTCGTATTTTTCAAAAACGCTGAAAAGATCATTTATCGCCTTTTCGACGTTTCGGCGGCACCTTTCGCCCTTGCCCCATAAATCCGCAACATCAAGCTGATCTCCCGTGAACACGATCAGATCGGGCTTAATGCTCTCAACTGCGGACTCCATAAAACGGAGCGTATCAACACAGGTGAAGCGGTTATCCTGCAAGTCGGAAATTTGCAGAACCTTCAAATGTCCGTTATTGAATTTGATCTCTTTTCTCATACTCATTTTATCACCGGGTTAAACTTATTCCTATTTATTATATCAGCAATATACACCGCAGTCAATCTAATTTGGATATCAAACTCAGTATCCATCGACTTTTATCGGCAAAAAATCTCCTTACATATAAAAACTTCGTCATTCTCATTGACATTACATCCTAAAACTATTATAATTACTATGTTTGGAACATTGTTTCCATATCTCATTTGGAGGTGCTTTCATTGGTAAGAGCAATAGTCGGCGCTAACTGGGGCGACGAAGGTAAGGGCAAAATCACAGATATGTTTGCGTCAAAGGCGGATGTTGTTATCCGTTTCCAGGGCGGCGCAAACGCAGGTCACACTATCATCAACGATTACGGAAAGTTTGCTTTGC
The DNA here is from genome assembly GCA_036310785.1 of Acutalibacteraceae bacterium. Taxonomy (GTDB): domain Bacteria; phylum Bacillota; class Clostridia; order Oscillospirales; family Acutalibacteraceae; genus CAG-488. The sequence continues at coordinate 35,235 of JAXJRE010000289.1, read as the reverse complement.
ATCTTCTTCCGTCGGGCGTATGCCATCCCGAGATCACAAACATCATCGGCAACGGCGTTGCGCTTGATATTCCCAAGCTGGTTAAGGAAATCAACGACGTTATGTCAAAGGGCGTTCCCCAGCCCAAGCTTCTCGTTTCCGACAGGGCTCAGATCATGATGCCCTACCACGTTCTTCTTGACACATACGAGGAGGAGCGTCTTGCGGACAAAAAGTTCGGCTCGACAAAATCGGGTATCGCTCCTTTCTATTCCGATAAATATGCAAAGATCGGTTTCCAGGTCTGCGACCTTTTCTATCCCGACGAGCTTAAAGAAAAGCTCAAGAACGTTTGCGAGGTAAAGAACCTCCTGCTTGAGCATGTTTACCACAAGCCTCTGCTTGATGTGGACGAGCTGTTCAACACTCTTATGGAGTACAAGGAAATGATCGCTCCCTACGTTGCGGACACAGGCGCATTTATCCGTCAGGCTATCAAGGACGGCAAGGAGATCCTTCTTGAAGGTCAGCTCGGTTCGCTCAAGGATCCCGATTTCGGTATCTATCCGATGGTTACTTCTTCCTCAACTCTTGCAGGCTACGGCGCAGTCGGCGCAGGTATTCCGGCGCATGAGATCAAGGATATCATCACCGTTACAAAGGCTTATTCCTCGGCAGTCGGCGCAGGCGAATTTGTCAGCGAGATCTTTGGCGAGGAAGCCGACAAGATGCGTAATCACGGCGGTGACGCAGGCGAATACGGCGCAACAACGGGACGTCCCCGTCGTATGGGTTGGTTTGACTGTGTTGCAACACGTTACGGTGTTGAGGTTCAGGGCGCAACTCAGGTTTGCCTGACCGCTCTCGACTGTCTTGATTATCTCGACGAGATCAAGGTCTGCACGGCTTACGAGATCGACGGCAAGATCGTCAAGGACTTCCCGAACACTCATATGCTCAAGAAGGCAAAGCCTGTTCTTGTAACACTTCCCGGCTTCAAGTGCAACATCAGGGGCATCAAGGAATTTGACAAGCTCCCGAAAGAGGCTCAGGACTATGTTCTCTTCATTGAAAAAGAGATAGGCAAGCCGATCACAATGGTTTCCAACGGTCCCAAGAGAGAAGAAATTATTTACAGATAAAATAAAACTGTCGTGTCGCGATAAGGCAAAACGTCTTTTCAAACACGGCAGTCCCTATCTTTAACGAAAGGACGAATAGAATGAACGAAAAAATACTTGTCCTCGATTTCGGCGGACAGTACAATCAGCTCATCGCCCGCAGAGTCCGTGATTTCAACGTTTACGCTGAGATTCTCCCCTACACCACCGACCTTGAAACAATCAAAGCGGCAGGCTACAAGGGTATCATCTTCACAGGCGGTCCGAACTCTGTTTTCGATATGGAGTCGCCTCATTACACCAAGGATATTCTTGACATCGGCGTTCCCGTTCTCGGAATTTGCTACGGCTGTCAGCTTATGGCTTGGATGGGTGACGGCAAGGTTGCCACAGCTCCCGTTTCCGAGTACGGAAAAATTCACCTTGAAATATCAAGGGATAGCCTGCTTTTTAAAAAAGTTCCGAAGATCAACGTTGTATGGATGAGCCATACTGACTATATCGCAGAGCCTCCCAAGGGCTTTGAGATAATCGCAAAGACGGATAACTGTCCCTGCGCCGCAATGCAGAACGTTGACAAAAAGCTCTATGCCGTTCAGTTCCACCCGGAGGTAACGCACTCCGAATACGGCAATCAGATGCTCAAAAACTTTGTTTTCAATGTCTGCGGCTGTTCGGGCGACTGGCAGATGGACAGCTTCATCGACACCACGGTCGAAAAGCTTCGTGAAAAGATCGGCGACAAAAAGGTTGTTCTCGGTCTTTCGGGCGGAGTTGACAGCTCGGTTGCGGCGGCTCTCCTCAGCCGTGCAGTCGGCAAACAGCTTACCTGCGTTTTCGTCGATCAGGGACTTATGAGAAAGGACGAGGGCGATTTTGTTGAAAAGACCTTCACCTCTCTTTTTGATATGAACTTTGTCCGTGTCAACTGCGGTGATCACTTCCTCTCGATGCTCAAGGGAGTAGTCGATCCCGAAAAGAAAAGAAAGATCATCGGTGAGGAGTTTTATAAAGTATTCTGGAACGAGGTCAGAAAGCAGGCAAAGGACGGCTTCTTCGCACAGGGTACGATCTATCCCGACAGAATAGAGTCCGGCAAGGGCAAGAGCAAGGATAAGGCGAACACAGCCGTTATCAAAACTCATCACAATATGGTTGAAAAGCCGAAGGATATTGAATTCCTCGGCACGATAGAACCGCTTCAGGATCTTTTCAAGGACGAGGTACGCAAGGTCGGCGAAATGCTCGGTATTCCTCATGAGCTTGTATGGCGTCAGCCTTTCCCCGGCCCGGGACTCGGCGTCAGAATAATCGGAGAGATTACAGCGGAAAAGGTCAGAATACTTCAGGACGCAGACTTCGTACTCAGAGACGAGATGTCAAAGAACGGCTACGAAAGAAACCTCAGCCAGTTCTTCTGCGTTTACACAGGATCGAAATCGGTCGGAGTTATGGGCGATCACAGAACGTATGAAAATGTCATCGCAATCCGTGCCGTCACAACGGACGACTTTATGACAGCCGACTGGGCAAGAATCCCCTACGATATCCTTGCCACCGTCTCCAACCGCATCACCAACGAGGTTGACGGAGTCAACCGCATAGTCTACGACATCACCTCCAAACCCCCCGGCACCGTGGAGTGGGAATAATTTGCAAATTATAAAACAAGGGGTAGAAACATGTGCTTTGGAAAATCAATTGAACTATTTTGGGTAAACGGAACATCTGACGGAATAATTACCGCTGAGCTCTCCAACTGGAATGGTAAAGGGATAAAAATCCCAAGAACCGAATTGCTTTCTTGTCAGCGGAAAGATATATGTGGAACAGGTGTATATTTTTTACTATGTCAAGAAGATGACGGAACCGATTCTGTTTATATTGGCGAAGCTGAAAATGTTTACGAAAGACTTTGTCAACATATTTATGATTATAAGTCCGGAAAAGAAACATATTATTGGAATACCGCAATTTCTTTTGTCGGACGCGATCTAAACAAAGCATTGATTCGCTATGTTGAAAACAGACTTGTTGAAATTGCAAAAGAATGTAACAGATATAATATATTAACAAAAAGCACTTATAAAAATACCGTAATAAAAGAATCTCATCGTGCCAGTATGGATGAATTTATAAGCAACCTTTCCGTTTTATTAAATGCAATGGGATATAAAATTTTAGTACCTATTCCCACACCTACCATCAATACTGTATACTTGTATTGCAAGAGCGGCCAAGCTGAAGCAAAAGGGTTTATAAGCCCCGGCGGATTTACTGTTATGGAAGGCTCAAAAGTATCTGATCATCTTGCGGCGTCATTTCAAAACGGCGCAAAATCATATTATGAATTACGAAAGAAACTCGAGGCAGACGGAACTATTGTTGATGGTTTCTTTAAAAAGAACTACGAATTCAGCGCACCTTCCGCAGCTTCCTCTGTCGTTTTAGGTCGGTCATCCAATGGAAAAAATGAATGGAAAACCGAACAAGGTGTCAATCTTTTTAAAGTGTAATTATTTCCAAAAAGTATTCTATTTTTCGAATTTCTAAAGCAATTGAGTGCAAAACCAATTTATTCTAATTACCTATTAAATTACCCTATATACTAAAAACTAAAAAGCAGATGGAGGGTTGAGTTCCATCTGCTTTAAATTTCAGGCGGAGATCATTTCGATCTCCGCCTGAATTATTCTGTTTTATTACTTTGTTACGGTAACACCTGCAATGGGAACTGTCGAGCTGACCTTCTGAGTGAGCTGTGCGCTGAGGATCATAGTCTCGGCATTGTCAACAGCCGCCTTTGTTCCCTCGGCAACACCTGCGCCGAACTTGGAAAGGTAGGTTGAGCCGTCCTTGTACTCTCCCTCAAAGGGCTTGATGTCGGGCAGAGCGTCGGATTTGTCGATCTCCTTGCCGTTCTCGTCATATTCAACATCGTCGTAGTCAAGAACTGCGGCAATCGTGTTGAAATAATACTGGGAGAAATCATAAACGGGAGCGCAGAGGAAGCCCTCGTTATCTACAACTGCGTTCGTTGTACCGAAACCGCAGAAGAAAGCGTCTTCACGGTTTTCTGCGATTTCTGCGCTGTAAAAATCGGAAGCAATAACAACGTCACCGTTTGAAACGAGAGTGTGACAGTCGGTTGCGATATCGGTGCATACTCTTGCATCAATCTTAACCTCGGAATAAACGGACTGTGCGCCGAGAGCGAAAGCATTGAGGAGAGAAAGATCGTCGGCCGACTGAAGAAGATAGCCGATCTTGGGAACTTTAAGCTCCTTTGCCTTGAGACCTGCCACAACGCCGCTGAGGTAAACCGAGTCGGCAATATCTGCTGTATAGGAATGGATATTCTTTCCGTTGTCCGTTCCTTTATAAACTATGTACTGAACCTTTGTGCTTCCTGCGGAAGAATCGTCGTTTGCGTCTGCCGAGCCGACATATTTTTCAACAGCGGCCATATAGCCGGGATCGGCAAGGAAGATGATGGAGCACTCACGGTTTATAAGAGAGTGAATAGCGTCGTAAGATGCCTGCTCGTCGGAGGGATCTACATTTTCGATATACTGGAATCTGTCGCTGCCGATACCTGCGCCGAAAGAGAGCATATCGTTGATTGACGAGATACATTGAAGTGTTGAAAGGTCACGGATGTATTCGTCGGAATCCTCACACTGACCGGGCAGAATAACGCCGATCTTGATATTGTCCTTAGTGATATCCGTGTCGTCCACGATACTGCACGATGCAAGCGAAAGGCAGAGCACTGCGGCGAGCACAAGAGCCAAGACTTTTTTGAATGTTTTCATTAAGAGTCCTCCTTAGAGAATTATACATTTGTGAAATTATATTTACATTATAGTTTATTTACTGCGGAAAATCAAGGAAAATTTTCAAAACCTATGTCGATGTTGCATATAAATTGTCCGATACTGTGCATACGCAATAATTTGTATAAATTTCTATACTAAATCTGTCAGCATAACCTTGCAAAGAGAAGCAATATGTTGTATAATATTTTTTATAAAATGCCCGAAAAAGGCGGTGCAATATGGGATATATTGAATTTGCAGATGTTTATAAGATATATAAATCCGGATCGGAAAGTGTAAAGGCACTTGACGGAGTAAGCTTCACCGTCGAGCAGGGAGAGCTTTGCGTTGTCGTCGGGCCGAGCGGAGCGGGAAAGACCACTCTTCTGAATGTTCTCGGAGGAATGGACAGATGCTCGGATGGTCAGATAGCCGTTGATGACAAGATCATAACCGATTTCAACAAGCGTATGCTCATGCTTTACCGCAGGCAGGAGGTAGGTTTTATTTTTCAGTCCTACAACCTTGTACCCAATCTCACTGCGGTTGAAAATCTGGAGCTTGTCGCAAATCTCAGCGATAAGGCAGTTGACTGTATGGCACTGCTTCGTCTTGTCGGACTTGAGGACAGGGCTACACTTTTTCCGTCACAGCTTTCGGGCGGCGAACAGCAGAGGGTTGCCATTGCGAGAGCTTTGGTAAAGAAGCCTAAGCTGCTTCTTTGCGACGAGCCTACGGGAGCCTTGGACTATGAAACGGGAATACAGGTACTTAAACTTATAAAAAAGGTTTCGGAGATAATGAAAATGACCGTATTGATCATCACGCATAACAGTGCGATTGCGCCTATTGCGGACCGTGTGCTGACGATGAAAAGCGGAAAGATCAGTAAAATTGAAATTAACGAGACGCCGATGCCGATTGAAAGGATAGAGTGGTAATGACAAAAGCTCTCATTAAAGATACTCTTCGTTCCATTACCGCAAACAAGCTCAGATTTCTTTCAATCGCCGTTATCGTTGCGCTTGGAATGAGCTTCTTTGTCGGAATAAAATCGGCTTCGCCTGCGATGCAATACGAGGCGAATGAATTTTTTGTCAATAACAATCTTATGGATGTTCATGTCACTTCGCCGATTCCGTTTTCAGACGAAGATATCAAAAGGATAGCAAATGTTGAAATGGTTTCACAGGTTGTGGGATCGTGCTATGTTGACGGTTATGCCGCCCTGGGCAAGGAAGCCTTCGTCAACAAAAACGGTACGGAGCTTACCTGCCGAATAAGCCTGATTGACGCCGATAAGGCGCAGAAATTTCTGGACGGCGAGGAGGATCCCACATATATAAACCGACTTGACCTCAAAGAAGGCAGACTTCCCGAAAAAAGCGGAGAATGTGTTGTTGACGAAAAATCCGCCGAGCTTTATCCCGACATTGAGATCGGCAAGGTTTTCAACATTTCCGAAACCGACGGAAGCTCGGGAATCAGCCTTAAAAACAATAAATTCGCAATCGTGGGAATCGTTGCTTCTCCCGAGTACATCTCTGCCGACAAAGGTCAGACGAAGCTCGGATCGGGAAGCCTTGATTCATGTATCTATGTTCTGAAATCGGATTTTGCGACAGATAAAATCAACGAGCTTTTCGTGAAGATGAATTATTCCGAATATCTGGACAGCTTTTCCGAGAAATATACAGACAGAGCAATAGCCCTTGCAGAGGAGATAAATAAGGTTTCCGAAGCGGCGATAGATTCAAAGCTTTCGGATCTCAAAACCGAATACAACAACAAAATCGAGGATAAAAAATCCGAGATTATTGAATATACTCTGCTCAGCGACACTCAGCTCAAGGAAAAGGAAGCTTCGATCAAGGAGTTTAAGCAGTACGTTGACAATGAGGACAAAATTCTCCAGGCTCTGAAAGAGGAAAACGAGGATAAGGTCAAAAGTGCGTCCTCGACACTCAGCAGCCTCGAAAAACAGCTTACAAACCTTAATTCAAGCTATGAAAGTCACGTTAAGCTCAGGGACAGCCAAAGCTCGGAGATAAAGGGCTACAGCGAACTGAAAAAGCTTTATGACGATCTGAACGCCAAACACACAGCGGATAAAGCCAATCTTGATGCGCTTGAGGGTACTTATCAGAAGAAAAAGAGCGAGCTTGATTCGAAGAATAAAGAGATCAGCGAGCGTGAACAGAAGATATCCGATTATCAATCCAAAATCGAAAAACTCACCTCGGAGATCAGCGAGCTTGAAAGAACGATAAGCAGTCTGAACACGAAAATTTCGGAGCAGAACGAAAAGATTAAAACTCAGAATGCTTTGATAAGCAGCATCAACAGCGATATTCAAAAGCAAAACGCAATAATCAACGGCGAGTACACAAATGCGGAAAAGCTTGCCGCCATCAGCGAAAAAACAAAGCTGAACAATGACCTGACCGTGGCTCAGACTGAACTGACTTCAAGAAACAACGAGCTGAAAAATCTTCAGTCACAGCTTTCTTCGGCTCAGTCAAGCAAGACAAAAAAAGAAAGTAAAAAATCTCAGGCTTCCTCATCGCTTTCGAGCGAAAGAACTGCGCTTGCAACGGCGAAGTCTCAGAGAGAGGTTTTGCAGACTGAATTTAAAAATGCGGAAACCAACTATAATTCCGCAAAAAAATCCTATGACGCAGACTCGGCAACGCTTTCAAAATATATGACCTCGATGAACGAGCTTACAAAAGGTCAGTCAAGCCTCACAAAGCTTATCGCTCAGACCGAAGCGGAGCAGAAGGAGCTTGAAAGCCTGAAAATAAGAGTGACCGAGGCTCAGATAAGCTATACGCTTGCAAGCCGTAACAGCTCTGTTGCGATCGAAAAGGCGGAGTATGACCTCAAGGTTGCAAAAAGCCGTTATGATACGGTCGATGACGAATATACTCAGCTTAAAAATGAAATCGAAGGTAAGCTTCAAACGCTGAACAATGATCTGAAAAGCTACGAAACCACCCTCGGAAATCTCACAAATCTCAGATGGACGGCAACGCCGAGAAACAGCTTTGCAGGAATCGACAGCTTCTCGGTAAGCCTTGAGAATATTAAATCCGTTGCGAAATTTTTCCCGATGGTGTTCTTCATTACAGCAATGCTTGCCTGCTTCGTGATTATGGTTAAGAACGTAGAGGAAGAAAGAAAAGAGATCGGTTTATTCAAGGCTTTCGGATATTCAAACTCGGCAATTATCGGAAAATTCCTGATTTATGCTATATTGGCGTGGACAATAGGAGCGTTTATCGGTGCCGTAATGGGAACCTGCGTTCTGCCTTTTGTTGTATGCTCCATATATAATGAAACCTACAGCGTGCCGAATGTCGGAACGGTTTTCCTTTCCGAATATGTTTTCTTCGGAATTGCGCTTTCTTTTGTTATGACGGTTGCGGCGGCTGTATTTGCGGTGCTGAAAGAGCTGAGAAACGATTCGGCAACCCTGATGCGTCCGCAGAACATCAATTATAACCGCAGAAACCTTCTTGAAAAAATACCTGCCCTCTGGGGCAAGATGAGCTATGGTATGGTTATCGTGGCAAGAACGATATCAAGAAGCCGTGAAAGAGTCTTTATCGGAACTCTCGGCATAGCCTGCTGTACTGCGCTCATACTTTCATCTCTCGGACTTATTAATTCAACGACCGCCGTGTCGGGCGCACAGTACAACGAGGACGGTATATTCAAGTATGACATAATGTTTGTCCTGAAAACTCCTCAGCAAGAGGACACTCAGATACTTAAAGATATTCGGGAGGATCAGCGAACGGAAAACGCAGCTCTTTTCTCAAAGAGAAGCGCATATGCGGCGGCTGAAAATAAAGATACTGCGGCAAAAAGATCCGTTAACGTCATTTCGGTTAAAAACAGCGAGGAATTTCCAAACTATGTCAATATAGAGGTGACGGACGGCGATTTTGATCTCAGTTACGGCAGTGCGGTAATTACGGACAAGATGGCGGATGATCTCGGAATATCGGTCGGCGATAATGTGTGGCTGACGTCCTCCGACTCGGCTCCGAAATATGCAATAGTCAGCGGAATAGTGAAGAATTACACAAATCACTACGTCTATATGGCAGAGGACACCTATTCCGAGGTCTTTGGCGCTGAACCGCAGTATAAATATATAATTGTATCCACAAAATCCTATGTTGAGAAAAAGGATATCGAAAATCTCGCCTCAACCTTCCTCAAAGAGGATATTGTCACGGGTGCTTCAACAGCGTCTGATATGGCAGGCTCGGTAGACGTTTCGATCGGCAGAATATTGTCTGTTGTTATGCTCTTTGTTATTTCGGCGTGCTTGCTGGCGATGATAGTGATGTATACCAACTCCAACGTAAATCTCAGCGAGAGAACGAGAGAGATAGCTAACATCAAGGTTATCGGCTTGAGCGATCACGAGGTGCTGATATATGTTATCCGTGAAAATATTATTTCAACTGTGCTCGGTACGGTGATAGGCCTTATTGCGGGAATCTTCCTGCACAGCGTGCTTATGGGATTCATTTCAGTTGATAATATCGTTTACGGAAGCTCGATATCTTGGTGGAGCTATATTGTTACAATCGCAATAATTGTGCTGATTTCTCTGATCTCCGCCTTGCCGATCAGGTTTAAGATCGACAGGATAGATATGGCGCAGACGCTCAAGGAAATTGAATAACAGACCGGGTTGCCGCAATGAGATTTTTCTTGATGCGGCAATCTTTTTACGGAAGTGAAATCATTGTGAAAGAAAAGCTGAAAAAACTGAAAACATATGTGCCTGCGGCTTTTCTTGCAATGAAAAATCCCTAAACTCCGTGGTATGCGAAGCTTTTTGCGGCGATAACGGTGGCATATGCTCTGTCTCCGATTGATCTGATTCCTGATTTTATTCCGTTGCTCGGATATCTCGACGATCTTTTAATCCTGCCTCTGCTTGTTTCCCTGACGGTCAAATGCGTTCCGAAAGAGGTGTGGAAGACCTGCTGTGAGGAGTCGGAGAATATGTGGAAGGACGGAAAACCGAAAAAGTGGTATTATGCGGTTCCGATAGTTGTTTTCTGGCTTGTTATCATTTTATTGATTGTAAAAGCAATTTGGTTTTAGTTAAAAAAGCACAGAGGTTATCTGCCCCTGTGCTTTTAACTATATTACCTATTTATAACGATTTTAAATATTCAAGCGCCTGCTTTATTTCTTCCTCTTTTCCGAAATTGTCACGGTAAAGCTCAATGACGGCAGTCTTGTCATATCCGTGAGCTTTTAATGCGTCAAAAAGCTTTTTAAAGTCATATTCACCCTTGCCCGGAGCAAGACAGTCCATCTCCGCTGTTCCGTCACTCAGATGAACCTGAGCAATTTTATCCCCGAGAAGCTCGATGAATTGAAATTCATTCTGTCCCGACCTGCGGCATTGCTTGACATCAAGCACGGCACGAAACTCATCACCGATCAGATCGGCGACACGCTTCATATATTCGGGATCGGAACAAAGGCAGTTGTTGACGTTTTCGTGGGCAATAAAAACGCCCTCTTTTCTTGCGGCGGTATGCAATTTGAAATAGCTTTCGGCATATATTTCAGGTGTGTAGCCTTTTCTGAGCTTACCTCCGTGCAGAACAACAAGCTCTGCGCCGAGACGGTTTGCGGCGTCGAAGTAATGCTTGTAAAATTCAACGCTGTCGTTCGTCCGTCTTTCATAGCCGCTGAAGAACATAATCGGCTCAAACGCCGAGGTGAAAGGGTGGATAGAGCGCACCTCTATATTATAGTATTCCTTGATTCTGCAAAGCTCATTAAAAACATCTCCGCTCAGCTCTGAGAGGGAGTTAAAAAAGATCTCCGCAGTTTTTGCACCCGATCTGCCGACCGATTTCAACGACTCCTCAATCAGCGACGGATAGAAGCACGAGGAGGAAACACCGAAATTCATTTGAACACCTGCCTTTTCTTATATCATTTTAGCACTATATTTACTTCGGGTAAAGACTTTTGAGACAGTATTTAAGGAAAATATTATCAAATTGTGAATTTTTTCAAAAAGACTTGATTTTTAAAATAAAGTGGCTATAATATAATTAGCACTCGGAGAACGAGAGTGCTAATTTCAATCATAATTTATTTTTTATAGGAGGTTTTTTTATGAACATCAAACCGCTTGCAGACCGTGTCGTTGTTAAAATGACGGAGGCTGAGGAAAAAACACAGAGTGGTATCATACTTGCTTCTTCTGCAAAGGAAAAGCCGCAGATCGCCGAGGTACTTGCTGTCGGTCCCGGAGGACTTGTTGACGGTAAGCAGGTCGATATGTATGTAAAGGTCGGCGATAAGGTAATCACAGGCAAATATGCAGGAACAGAAGTCAAGGTTGACAAAGAAGAGTACATCATCGTTCGTCAGAGCGATATTCTTGCAATAGTAGAATAATAGGAGGAATTTATCATGGCTAAACAGATCATTTACGGAGAGGAAGCCCGCAAGGCTCTCCAGGCAGGTATCGACAAGCTTGCAGATACAGTTAAAATAACACTCGGCCCCAAAGGCAGAAACGTTGTTCTTGACAAGAAATACGGTTCTCCGCTGATTACAAACGACGGTGTAACGATCGCTAAGGACGTTGAGCTTGAGGATCCTTTCGAGAATATGGGCGCTCAGCTCGTCAAGGAAGTTGCAACAAAGACAAACGACGTTGCAGGCGACGGCACAACAACAGCTACACTTCTTGCTCAGGCTTTTGTCCGTGAGGGTATGAAGAACGTTGCCGCAGGCGCAAACCCGATGGTTGTCAAGAAGGGCATCAAGATGGGTGTTGACGCCGCTGTTGAGGCAGTAAAAGAGAATTCAAAGCCCGTTTCATCGTCAAACGACATCGCCCGTGTTGCAACGGTTTCCGCCGCTGACGAGGAGATCGGCAAGATCATCGCAGAGGCTATGGAAAAGGTTACCGCTGACGGCGTTATTACCGTTGAGGAATCAAAGACGGCAATCACCGATTCCGATATCGTTGAGGGTATGCAGTTTGACCGCGGTTACATCTCACCCTACATGGTAACAGATACCGACAAGATGGAGGCTGTTATCGACGACGCTCTCATTCTTATTACAGATAAGAAGATTTCAAATATTCAGGAAATTCTTCCGCTTCTTGAGCAGGTTCTCAAGGGAGGCAAGAAGCTTGTTATCATCGCCGAGGATGTTGAGGGCGAGGCTCTTTCAACCATCCTTGTCAACAAGCTTAGAGGTACATTTACCTGCGTTGCAGTCAAGGCTCCCGGCTTCGGCGACAGACGTAAGGAAATGCTTCAGGATATCGCTATCCTCACAGGCGGCGAGGTTATCACATCGGATCTCGGTCTTGAGCTTGCCGATGCAACGATCGCTCAGCTCGGTCAGGCTCGTCAGATCAAGGTAACAAAGGAAAATACTATCATTGTTGACGGCGCAGGCGACAAGGACGCTATCAAGGGCAGAGTTGCTCAGATCAAGTCACAGCTTGAGAACACAACATCTGATTTTGACCGTGAGAAGCTCCAGGAAAGACTTGCAAAGCTTTCCGGCGGTGTTGCTGTTATCCGTGTCGGTGCGGCTACCGAGACTGAAATGAAAGAGAAGAAACTCCGCATCGAGGACGCTCTTTCGGCAACAAAGGCGGCCGTTGAAGAGGGTACTGTCGCAGGCGGCGGCGTAGCTCTGCTTAACGCTATTCCTGCTGTCAAGGCTCTCCTTGACTCAACAGAGGATACAGACGAAAAGACAGGTATCAAGATCGTTCTCAAGGCTCTTGAGGCTCCGGCACGTCAGATCGCCGCAAACGCAGGTCTTGAAGGCTCGGTAATCGTAAACGACATCGTTTCAAGCGGCAAGGTTGGCTACGGCTTTAACTTCGCAACAGGCGAATTTGTTGATATGTTCGAGGCAGGTATCCTTGATCCGACAAAGGTTACACGTTCCGCAATTCAGAACGCATCGAGCGTTGCAGCAATGGTACTCACAACAGAGTCTCTCGTTGCCGATAAACCCGATCCGGCAGCAGACGCAGCGGCAGCCGCAGCAATGGCAGGCCAGGGCGGCGGAATGTATTGATAAAAGACATCAAGTCAATATCATTTCATAGATAAACTAAAGCAGATGGAACTTAACGCTCCGTCTGCTTTTAGTTTTAATTCACACGGAAATAAAAATGATCTCCGTCTTTTTTATAATGTATATGCCCTGATTTTTTCTCCGTCAAGCGATTTCCAAAGAAATGTTCCGTTTTCAAGCGTCATATATCCGTGTGGTGTGTTCTCCTTTGGTATTGAAACCGAGCCGGGATTCATATATACATATTTCCCGTGATCGACACATTTCGAAACATGGGTATGTCCGTGGAGAAGAATGTCGCCCTCACGAAGCGGAGGCAGGTTGTTCTCATTGTAAATATGTCCGTGCGTAAGATAAATCATTCTTTCGCCGAGGTCAAGCAGAGCATAGTCCGCAAGCACGGGGAAATTCAGCACCATCTGATCCACCTCGGTGTCACAGTTTCCCCTGACGCAAAGAATGCTGTCGCTCATACCGTTGAGCATTTCGATAACTTTTTTCGGCGCATACTCATCGGGCAGGTCGTTCCTCGGTCCGTGATAAAGAACGTCGCCGAGCAGGATCAGCCTGTCCGCCTTTTCCTCTGCATATTTTTCAAGCAGACGGCGGCACCAGTACGCACTGCCGTGAATATCGGACGCTATCAGCCATTTCATTTCAGGTTTCCTCCCCCATAGTTCTTCTTTTCGCTTTCACAAGCTCGCTGACAAACATATTGTCAAGCTCGGAAAGAGTATAGTCACGGCGGTGTATCAGGATATCCTTATACATGCGCTTGTTTTCGTCACAGTAACGCTGAACAAGTCCGTAGCGGTCAAGGAGCGATTGAGGAATCGGTGACGACCACATAAAGGTGTCATGATTCTCGGCAAGCAGTTCAAACTGACTCGCCCTCTCAAAAATAAAAATCTTCCTGTCCGAGTTGTCGGGAAGCTCCTCTTTCTTGACCTGAGCAAGCGGAAGTGACGGTACATAGGGATCGGCATGAGCTATCATGACAAGCTCTCTCAGATCCTCATAGGTTATCTTTTCCTTTTTCGCAAGAGGACTTTCCCTGTTCATAAGAAGCATATATCTGAACTCGGTTATCAGCTCATATTCAAGCCCTTTTTCGTCCATCATTTCCTTATAATACTTGTCATAGCTTTCCGCATAGCGGATTATTCCGAGTTTAAATTCATCGTTCAGTATATTTTTTATGGCACGCATTGCGTTGGTTTCCTTATAGAAAAGCTCCGCCTCAGTCCCATCTTCAATCAGTTTGGAAAACTGAGCAAAGGCATCTGCAATATAGCTCGCCCTCGGCACGGAGACAGAAAACTGCTTTTTTGCGGCATTCCCCTCGCTGAACATATTTTCAATAACATCAACCTGTTTGAGAACATTTTTTGCATAGCGGACGAATACCTCGCCGTCCGGGGTAAGAAACATACCCTTTGCGCTTCGTTCAAACAATGTCACGCCGAGACTCGCTTCAAGCTCCTTGATAGCACGGCTCAGTGCCGACTGACCGACAAAAAGCTTTTCGGCGGTCTTGTTGATGGATTTTGTTTCAGCGATTTCAACGGCATATTTCATATGCAGTAAATTCATACGCCGACCTCCGTTCATTCCGACTTTGTATCAGTATAACACAAAACGGATTTTTTTCAATAGCATTATCAGCATAAAGCTTTGAGTTTTTTCCAAACTGCCGTCTGTGAATTTTTTCTTAAAAATATTCAAAACATATTGCATTTTTTCTTATTTTATAGTATAATATCTGCAATCGAACATTTGTACGGATACGGAGGGATTATTTTGGCTGATAAACAGAAGGCTTTGGAAACAGCTATTGCTCAGCTTGAAAAACAATACGGTAAAGGAACGGTTATGCGTTTGGGACAGAATGTCGCCATGAACGTTGAGGCTATCTCAACAGGATCGTTGGCTCTCGACGCCGCAACGGGTATCGGCGGACTTCCCAAGGGCAGAATCGTGGAAATATACGGACCGGAATCCTCCGGTAAAACAACTCTCGCTCTGCACGCTGTCGCCGAGGCGCAGAAAGCCGGCGGTGAAGCCGCATTCATTGATGCGGAGCACGCACTTGATCCCGTTTACGCCGCAAATCTCGGCGTTGACGTTGACTCCCTGCTTGTTTCTCAGCCCGATAACGGCGAGCAGGCTCTTGAAATTGCCGAAGCTCTCGTTCGTTCCGGAGCTATCGACATCGTTGTAGTTGACTCGGTTGCCGCTCTTGTTCCCCGTTCGGAGATCGAGGGTGAAATGGGCGAATCCCATGTCGGTCAGCACGCAAGACTTATGTCGCAGGCTTTGAGAAAGCTTGCGGGTGCAATCAACAAATCGAATACGATTATCATTTTCATAAATCAGCTCCGTGAAAAAATCGGAGTAATGTACGGCAATCCCGAAACCACGACGGGCGGACGTGCGCTGAAATTCTACGCTTCAATGCGTCTTGATGTCAGAAAGGCGGAAACCCTCAAGGGTGCAAACGGAGAATTTGTCGGCTCAAGAACAAAGGTTAAAATTGTAAAGAACAAGGTCGCTCCCCCGTTCAAGGAGGCCGAGTTTGATATAATATACGGCGAGGGCATCTCCAAGGTCGGCGAAATCCTCGACATCGCAGTTTCCATGGACGTTATCCACAAGAGCGGCGCATGGTTCTCCTACGGCGATACACGTCTCGGTCAGGGCAGAGAAAACGTCAAGGAGCTTCTCAAAAACGATCCCGATCTGTGCGAGGAGATTAAAAACAAGATCCATGCCAACAAGGACGCAATGCTTCAGGCCTGCAAGTCCGCAACGGGCAAAAAAGGCAAGGTTAAGCCTGTCGCTCCGGCGTCGGAAAGCACACCTGCCGATCCTGTTTCCGCAAAGGCAAAGCTTGACATAGCGGTTGATGACGACTGATGAAGATCACGGCGAAAAGCGGACGAAAGGACAAAATTCATATATATATTGACGGAGAATATAGGCTGACCGTGGACGAAATATTCTGGTTTTCCTGCGGATATGTCTCCGGCGATGAAATAAACGAGGAGGAGCTTACTGCCTTTGAGGAGGCGGCAGGCTCTCGCCGTGCTTTTAACAGCGCTTTGAACAGTCTGGACTACCGCGATCATTCCGAAAAGGAGATCAGGGCGAAGTTAAAAAGAAAGCACGGTGCGGAATATGTTGACGAGGCTGTCGAAAAGCTGATAGAGCTTGACCTGATTAACGATGAGCGATACGCCGAAAACTATGCCCGTGAGCTTTTTGAACACAAAAAATTCGGTAAAATCCGCATAAAATCCGAGCTTATCGCAAAAGGAATTGCTTCGGATATCGCTTCTGAGGCTGTTAATTCACTTTTTGAGGATGAAGAACCCGATAATATTCAAAGAATAGTTGATATTATTGAAAAAAAATATTATAATAGAATGAATGACGAAGTCGGAAGAAAAAAGGTCTTTTCCGCTCTGCAACGAATGGGTTACACTTTTTCGGATATCCGTGAAGCGATGAGCGAATTTTCCGACGACGAATACTATGAGGAATACTAAGGTGGATTCTATGGAATACAAGGTTGGAATGATCTCTCTCGGCTGTCCGAAAAATCAGGTTGACGCCGAGCATATGCTGGCTCTTATCGACGCCGCCGGCTGTGAGATTGTCGATTACGTTAACGGCTGTGATGTTGTTATTGTCAACACCTGCGGCTTTATCGACGATGCAAAGAAAGAGGCGATCGAAAATATCCTCGATATGGTCGAGCTGAAAAAAGAGGGAATTATCAGCAAGATAATTGTCACGGGCTGTCTTGCTCAGCGATATAAGGACGAGATCGTTACGGAGATCCCTGAGGTTGACGCCGTTGTCGGAATCGGCGCAAACGGCGATATTGTCAAGACGATTGAGGAGGTTATGTCCGGCGTTGACACGATAGAAAAGTATCCGCCGAGAATTGACCTGCCTCTTGAGGGACAGAGAATACTCACCACTCCGCAGTACTGGGCATACCTCAAAATCGGAGAGGGTTGCTCAAACAGATGCACCTACTGCACCATTCCCTCGATCAGAGGAAATATGAGAAGCCGCAGTATGGAAAACGTTATCGAGGAAGCTAAACAGCTTGCCGAGTCGGGAGTTAAAGAGCTTATCCTCATCGCTCAGGACACAACAAGCTACGGACTTGACCTTTACGGTGAATTAAAATTGCCTGAGCTTCTCAACGAGCTTTGCAAAATCGACTCGATTGAATGGATCAGACTTCTTTACTGCTACCCTGACAGAATAACCGACGAGCTTATCGAAACAATGAAAAAGCAGGATAAGGTCGTAAACTATATTGATCTTCCGCTCCAGCACGCCGACGATAAAATCCTCAAGGCGATGAACCGCAGAGGCGATCAGGCAATGATCCGCAATGTGATTGAAAAGCTCAGAACGGAAATTCCCGATGTTGTAATCAGAACGACCTTTATCGTCGGTTTCCCCGGCGAGGGCGAGGACGAGTTTGAAAATCTTGCTGTTTTTGTCAACGAGATTGAATTTGACCGTCTCGGTGTTTTCACATTCTCCGCTCAGGAGGGAACTCCCGCTTACGATATGGAGGATCAGGTTGAGGAGGACGTCAAGACACGCCGCGGCGAGATCATTATGCAGGATCAGTACAGCATAATGGAGGAAAAGAACAACGAGAAGATAGGAAAGACCTACAAGGTCATCGTTGAGGACTATGACGGATATTCCGACAGCTACACGGGCAGGACATATATGGACGCTCCCGAAATTGACGGTCTTGTCAGATTCACCTCCGACAGGGATCTTGATATCGGCGATTTTGCAGAGGTAGAGATCTTCGATGTTGAGGACTACGATCTTATCGGAGAGGTAAAACAATGAATTTACCCAATAAAATCACGCTCGGCAGGATGTTTATCGCTCCGATTTTTCTTGCGATATATCTTGCCGGCATCGAACATAAATTTCTTTTTTCCGCAATCATCTTTGCCCTCGGTGCAATTACCGACGCTCTTGACGGCAGCATTGCAAGGAAAAATAATATTGTCACGAATTTCGGCAAGCTTCTTGATCCGATCGCTGACAAAATGCTTGTAACGGCAGGCTTGCTTGCCTTTATGAAAGACGGACTTTGCAGTATCTGGATCGTTATGATAATACTGACAAGGGACTTTGCCGTAACCTCGCTGAGAATGATAGCGGCAGCGCAAAATCTTGTTATCCCGGCAAACATCGGCGGCAAAATAAAAACCGTTGCCCAAATGGTTTCTTTCATTGCCGTTATGGTGCTTTTCGAGATTTCCGAAGTTTTTTCACTCGGCTTCAATATGAGCCTGATATCCAATATCCTTATGGGTGTCACGGCGGTTATTTCAGTAGTTTCAGGAGCCGTATATATGGCAAACGGTTGGAAAATGATAAATTTTAAAGACTGATTTTTTCAGAACGAAGGTGTTATTATGGTGGTTTCTTCCGCAAGGCTTATGAAAAGAGCCGCAAAAGAAAGCTATGCCATTCCGGCATTCAACATTGACAATCTTGAATCCGCTATGGCGGTTTCCGAGATAATGCACGAAATGAGAACTCCCGTCATCGTTCAGATGATTCCGAGAACTCTCAACTATGGCGGAATAGCAATTTATCCTGCAATGATGCGTGAGCTTATGGCGGACTGTCCCGTTGACTATGCTCTGCACCTTGACCACGGCAGTAGCCTCAGCCTTGCAAAGAAATGCGTTGCCGGCGGTTTTTCGTCCGTTATGTTTGACGGAAGCGCAATGCCGTTTGAGGACAACATTAAATTTACAAAAGAGGTCACGGACTTTGCCCTGCCGATGGACGTTTCCGTCGAGGGTGAGTTGGGCACGATCGGCGGCAAGGAGGAGGGCGACACGGAGCTTGAATCCAGCTACACAAAGGTCAGCGAAGCGGAGGAATTTGTCAGACGAACCAATGTCAGCACCCTTGCTATCGGAGTCGGCACGGCTCACGGCGTATACAAGGGAACGCCGCACATCAACATTGACCGCATTAAGGAAATCCACTCCGCTATTGAAACTCCGCTTGTGCTTCACGGCGCTTCAGGTCTTTCCGATGAGGTGCTGAGGGACTGCATAGCGGCAGGTATCACCAAAATAAACTTTGCAACCGAGCTTCGTCAGGCTTATACAAACGGCATCAAGGCCGAGTTTGCCAAAGATCCCGAAGTCTATGATCCCAAGATTTATATGCGTGGAGCGATTGACTGTATAAAAGAGGTACTCAGGCACAAGATCAGTATTTGCTACAACATTTAAGGATGTGAAAGAATATGATTTACTCCGAATGGATGTCCTACATCAAGGATGATGTAAAGCTTTGCAATGTCGTAATGCCCAGCGCACACAACGCAGGAAGCTTCAAGATGAAGCCCATTGCCTGCTGTCAGGACGGTGACCTCGTTCAGCAGTTTGAATACGGTATCCGTCATTTCTGCGTCAGACTTGACACGGATAAAAACGGTCAGATCGTTTTCTGCCACGGAATAACAAAGGGCTTGCCCTTTGAGCCGGAGCTGATGAAATTCCGCAAGGTCATAGACGAGCACCCGTCCGAATTTTTCATTCTTGATATCAGGGAATATCAGCCTCAGCGTTTCGGCCCGATCGAGCTGAACTTCCATGCCGATCCGAAAAAGGTTGATGAAATTCTCGAAAGATGTCTTGAGCCGTCCAAATATGCCTTCACCGATTTTGACAACATCGGTGAT
Organism: Acutalibacteraceae bacterium; assembly: GCA_036310785.1. GTDB lineage: Bacteria > Bacillota > Clostridia > Oscillospirales > Acutalibacteraceae > CAG-488. The sequence continues at coordinate 15,454 of JAXJRE010000289.1, read as the reverse complement.
GTCACAATGGGCGATATGAGAAAATCTGGCAAACGGTTTATTATGATAAACTACTGCGAGGAATACAAATACAGCGTAAACTGTCCGCACATTCTCCCGTGGGAAAAGAAGCGTCACGGCAAGCACGCTTTTGAGTTCGTCACCGAGGCAACGGATTTCTTCGACACGAACGACACGAACGGCTTTTACTGGTTTCAGACTCAGCAGACACCTAATCTCGGCACAGATATCGGCGTTGTCTTTCCGAGGAAGCTTGATAAGGCTCTGCGCTGGCATTTCAAGGCTTTGATAAATACCATTGCCAACACGCCAAAATGTCTTGCAAGAGCCAATATTATCGCAGGCGACTTTATGACGGAAGACTTCTTCAAGGTCAGGGAAATTCTCAACCTGAACCTGAACAAGAACAACGTCATCGAAAGTAAGCGAACGGAATATAAGAACAGGCTTAAAACCTGTACATAAAATAATAATGGGACTGTCTCACTAACAGTCCCATTTATTTTTTTCGGTAACTTATTTCAGCATCGAAATAGCGTCGGTAATGGTCTTTTCGTAGGCTTCTCTGCCGTATTTGTCAACCTCCGCCTTGTTTCTCTCACCGTGAGTCAGACAGCCTGCGCCGCCGATACAGCCGCCGATACAAGCCATACCCTCGATGAAGTTTGCGTCAAGCTTATCCTTGCTCTTTTTGAGCAGGGCGGTGCGGCAAGCCTCAATTCCGTCGCAGGAACAGGCATTAAGCTCAAAGTCATCTATACCGTGCTCCTTGAGACCCTCGGCAACAGCGTCGGAAAGTCCTCCGCAGCGTGCGAAAATTCTTCCGTAATAAGATGCGTTGTCAAGCATACCCTCCTCAAGCTCTGTGATATCAATATCACGGCTGTCAAAGAGAGCCTGAAGCTCCTCAAATGTCAATGCGGCGTCAACATACGGACGAACAGAGTCTTTCTGAACCTCGGCCTTCTTCGCCGTGCAGGGTCCGATGAAAATAACCCTACAATTTTCCTCAGTATCCTTGATATACTTTGATATTGCACCCATAGGAGAAAGATTGTGCGAAACATATGGTAAAAGCTGAGGGAAGGATTTTTCAATATAGCTGACAAAAGCAGGACAGCAGGAGCTTGTCAAAAATCCTTTTTCCGCAAGCTCTTTCGACTCTGCAAAAGCAACCATATCAGCTCCGAGAGCCGCTTCAATAACGGTATGGAAACCGAGCTTTTTAAGTCCCGTTATGACCTGACCGAGCTTTGCATACTTGAACTGGCTCGAAATCGTCGGAGCAACAACGGCATAAACCTTGTACTTCGCATTGTTCTCGCTCTTTTTGATGATGTCGATAACGTCAAGGATAAAGGATTTGTCCGTGATTGCGCCGAACGGGCACTGATAAACACAGGCACCGCAGGCGATACACTTGTCATTATTGATAGCTGCCGCCTTGTTCTCGTTCATTGAGATAGCCTTGATCTTGCAGGCGTTCTCGCAGGGGCGCTTACGGCTGATGATAGCGGTATAGGGACAAACTCTCGAACAGGCACCGCACTCCTTGCAGAGATTTTTGTCGATATGTGCAACGTGGTTGCTGTCGAACGTGATAGCTCCGAAACGACAGGCGTCCATACAGCGGTGTGCAAGACAGCCTCTGCACGCATTCGTTACCTCGTATCCGCCCATAGGGCACTCGTCACAGGCGGTTTCGATAACCTCGATAACATTCGGATTTGTCTTGTCTCCGCCCATTGCAAGCTTAACACGCTCTCCGAGAATTGCACGTTCCTTATAAACACAGCATCTCATTGTCGGTGTGTTGCCGGGAACAATAGTCTTGGGAATTTCAAGAATATTGTCCAGCAAGGTGTCGTTCCACGCATGGCGGGCTACTTCACGGAGAACTTTATATTTAAGATACTGTACCTTTGTGTCAAATTTATATAGCATTTTCTTCCTCCTTTGGTAACCGTGTCAATCAATGCACCGTCTTGACAGACGGGGATTAAAAATAGCTTACCTTTATTCTCTTGCCCATCTGCTTCAGACAGTCCGAAAGCTCCTCGACAAGATTCATTTTGATGTTAAAGTTGATCGGCAGATCGGGATTCTGATGAGCGGGATTGACCGCCCTGCCGACATAGAAGTTGATATCCGTAGCTTCCTCAAACAGCAGACGGCATATCTTTGAAGCTCCGTCCTGCTTGATGCTCCACTGATCGTAAAGCTCATTTTTGTCAAGGGCGTCTCTTGCATATTCGATAACCTTGTTGATCGTGATAACACCCTCGGTGACGAGATCGACTCCCTCAATCTCGGCTATCGGAGGCACGTCGCTCTGCTCAAAGTTGAGCGTCGCCCTAATCGGCTTGCCGAGGTACTTTGCGGCGATCGATGAGGTCGTTCCGCCGCAGACAATGTGCTTGCCCTCCTTGGAGAAGAACAGCGACATCATTCTGTCGCAGTCGTCCCTGTTTCTCGGAGGACCGAAGAGCAGGTTCATCGGCTCTCTCTTTCTGATACGGACAACGCAGGCTGTCGCATCGTCACCGGGATGAAAGCCGTACTGCTTGTTACACTCGTCAATTAGCATGGTCGAAAGAGTTTTCGCCGTATATCCGATATCGGCAAAGGTCTCCATAAAGTCGATTATATCGTCACGCTTCCAGCCGAAGTTGTAGGCAAGACCTATTCCGGCATGAGGACAACCGTCGCTCATGGCGATGAAAATATCGTTTTCCTGCAGGCTGATAACGGACTTATAAATCTGCTTGCCGTTAATATTCAGCTCATTTTTGGGATAGTCATAGTTCTTGCCGTTGCGCAGAAGTATAACGTGAGGATTGTCGTACTGGATGAGTTCGGCTGTCTCATTATTTATCAGGTGAATGATCGTAAAGGTGGAGTAAGCCACTCCCCTGACCGAACAGATCGGAAGCGTTGCGGCAATGGTGGAAACACACTCCTCAAGCGAAAGTCCCTCAGCCATCATCGTTGAAATAATCTTGGAAGTGAGAGTTGAAAGAATACTCGCCTTTACTCCGCTTCCGAGACCGTCCGCAAGCACGATAACGGTGGAGTTTTCGCTCTGCTCGACAATATCCACATGGTCGCCGCAGAGCTGTTCGCCCTCGTGATTTATACTTTTCCAGCCGATGTCAGCACACAGATTATTCATCGCTGATCGACTCCTTTAATTTAGTAAGCGCAATTTTTGTTTCAGCCGCAGTTTCACCGAGAAGCGATGCAATCTCCTGAACAATTCTCATCTGATTGTCAACAACTCGGTCGGCAATTTCAACGGTCTGGTGGCTGATCTTTTCTTTCTTCTCACGCTGATTTTCTTCCTCGGTAACATCACGCAGAATACAAACAAGCAGACGGTATTCCTTATCGTAGAGAATGGACTCCTCGACATATTTTTCATACTCCGCAAGGTAGGTTCTCTTGTTGTGAATACTCTTGCCCGAATTGAGAACGCTGAGGAAATCGGTCGGATCAAGTATTCTGACGACCTGATCGCCGAGAATTACCGAAGCGTTGCGGACGTTGATTATCTTCAGCGCCGCCTGATTGATCTGCTGAACCTCTAACTTTTCGTTGAGAACAATAAGTCCGTTCGGAGTGTTCCTGACGATCGTGTCGGAGAAGCTCTCAGCCTTATCCTTGAGGTACGGCAAGCACATTGAAATCTCCGCCTTGCCCTGGAGAATTGCGATCGCCTTTTCACGGCAGGTATTGTAGCCGCAGGAACCGCAGTTCAGCTCGTCGGAGGGCTTCATCTTGCCCATCTGACGCAGAGTGTCGCGAATCTCCGTCTCGGACGGTTGCTGCAGCTTTCTTTCGATAAACGTAAAATTCTTCCTGACGGTAACGGGATCGGCTTCCTCAACCGGGAAGTCGTTTTTGCCTGCGAATTTCGACACCGCAACATAATCCTTAACGGGAGAGCGGTGGAATTTTTCCATAACTGGACCGCCGACACAGCTTCCTACGCAGGCGGACATCTCGATAAAGCATCTGTGAAGCTTGCCGTTTTCAATTTCACGCAGGGCGGCAATGCAGTTTTCCGTTCCGTCAATCGCCATATAGGTGTAGTCGGGATCGTCGGTTTCCATCGTCTTGAGAATACCGCCCGTTGTCGGGAAGAACCTTGCACGGGTGTTTTCGTCGTGATCCATTTCCTGCTTCAGCTCGATATTCTGAGACTTGAGCCAGTTTGTCAGCTCGTCAAAGGTGAGAACGGCGTCAACTATGCCCTCATAATACTGAGCCTCGTCCTTCTTCGCAACGCAGGGGCCGATAAATACGGTCTTTGCGTTCGGCATCCTGTTCTTGATGTCCCTGCAGTGCGCCTGCATCGGTGAAAGAACATCGGCAAGGTAGGGCAGCTCTGCCGGGAAATACTTCTGTATAAGCAGGTTAATAGAATGACAACAGGAGGAGATGATTATGTCGTGCGTCTTCTCCCCTACCATTCTTTCATATTCCTTTTTAACGATCGTTGCGCCGATCGCCGTTTCTTCAACATCGTAAAAACCGAGCTGTTTAAGAGCCTCTCTCATTGCTCCGATGCCAACACCCTCATAGTTTGCAACAAATGACGGAGCAAGGCTGACAACAACGGGATCGCCGCTCTGCAAAAGCACCTTGACCTTTTCGGTCTCGTCAACGATCTGCTTTGCGTCCTGCGGACAGACTACGAAGCACTGACCGCACATTATGCACTCGTTGCCGATGATATATGCCTGATTGCCGGAAAAACGGATGGATTTGACCGGACAGTGACGAATACACTTGTAACAGTTTTTACAGTTGGATTTTTTCAGAGTCAGACATTCCATACCGTTATTTCCTTTCTTCGTTTATTTTATTAAGTACCTTGTCATTGAAAAAGCCGCTGAAATTTTCAGGCGTAACTCCGGTAAAGACATCGTCGTCCACCGTCACGGTCACACCTACGCGATTGCACTTGCCGGTGCAGAAGCTGCCGGCAAGTGTAACCTCATCATCAAGCTTGTTGTCGGCTATAGCCTTTTGGAAAAGCTCAACCAATTTTTCAGACCCTTTCAAATGGCAGGAAGAACCTACACAAATCTGAACGATCATATTTTTCACACCTTTGCAAGAACGTTCTCGTTAAAGAATTCCTTTACGGTCTCGGGTGAAACTGAGAAAAACTTGTCGTCAACCGTGACGCAAACGCCCTGCTGGCACTTGCCCATGCAGAAGGTTCCGCCAAGCTCGACCTTGTCGCCGAGATTGTTCTCATGGATGAGATACTGGAGCTGCTCTACAACCTGTCTTGAGCCTTTGATGTGGCAGGATGAGCCGATACATACTGTGATCTTCATTGAATAATCCTCCTATTTTTTATACTTTTTATCCGTTGAACAGTAGGCGGTGTATTTCTCTGCCTATTTTTTTGCCGGGAAATACGCCGCTGAACTGATCTGTTTATAAATTATTCGTAATCGACAACGTCGATCCAGGAGTGCAGGAACTCACGCTCCGCCTCGTTGCCCTTAACCGTCTGGGAGGCCGCTACGATCGGCATCCACTTCTGAACATACTGCTTTGCCGTGTTGCTTCTCTCGCAGAACATATCAAGGTATTTCTTTGCTCCGTCGATATCGCCGTTGAGCCAGAAAAGAAGATAGGTTCTTGCAACGTCTGCGGAAGCGTTGCCCTGAGTTGCGTGCGACCAGTCAAGGATATACGGTGTGCCGTCGTCCGTGATGATAATGTTTGTCGGGTTGAAATCGCCGTGGCAAACCTTGTTGTGCTTGGGCATAGCCTCAAGACGTGTGTGGAGGTCGTAACGAACGGTTGCCGAAAGGTCGGTCTCGCTGATCTTTCTGTTCATCTTGTCCTTGAGCTTTGTAAGTCCCTTGCAGGTCTTGCTGTGCATCTGAAGCTGGAGATCGACGAAAAGGCTGAGATACTCGTCTTTCTTGTCGGGATTTTCTTCCATCAGTCTGGCAAGAGTCTTGCCCTTGATGAACTCGGATACGATTGTCCACTTGCCGTCGATGACGGTGACCTCAAGGATCTTCGGGATATTAAGTCCCGTCTCCTCGATACGAGCCTGATTGAGAGCCTCGTTGAGAACGTCCGCCTTGGAATAATCCTCGTTGAAGACCTTGAGACAGCGATCGCCGTCACGGTAAACGGTTTTGTCGGTTCTGACCGCAATAATTCTGTCTAAATTCATAGTTTCGTCCTCCTTTATGCTTTGCTCTTGCCGTTTTCGGCTCTGCGATAGGCTTTCTTAAAGTCGTGCTTGTCGCTTTCCGCCGCAAAATCGGCTGATGTGGGTTTCTCTTCTTCGGTAAAATGCTTGTCGCCGTAGTAGGCGTTGAGATACATCTGCTTGATCTCGCTCATGAGCGGATAACGGGGGTTAGCACCTGTGCACTGATCGTCAAATGCCTGCTCAACCATATCGTCAAGTCGGACAAGGAAGTCCTTCTCGTCAATGCCGTAGTCACGGATCGTTGCCTTAATTCCAACTTTCTCCTTGAGAGCATTGATACCTGCAATAAGGTTTTCAAGGCTTTCCTTGTCGTTCTTTCCGCCGAAGCCGAGATACTCGGCAACCTCAGCGTAACGTGCAAGGGTGTGCGGATGATCGTACTGTGAGAACGTACCCATCTTTGCAGGAGCCTCGGAAGCGTTGAAGCGAAGAACCTCTTCAATCATCAGAGCGTTTGCAACGCCATGCGGCAGGTGGTGGAATGCGCCGAGCTTATGAGCCATTGAGTGACATACGCCGAGGAATGCGTTTGCGAATGCCATACCTGCCATTGTTGCGGCGTTTGCCATCTTCTCACGAGCCTCGATATCGGTCTGACCGTTATCGTATGCACGGGGCAGATATTCAAATATTGTCTTGAGAGCTTTGAGAGCAAGACCGTCGGTGTAATCCGTTGCCATCATTGAAGCGTAAGCCTCAAGAGCGTGGGTTACAGCGTCGATACCTGAAGCGGCTGTAAGTCCCTTGGGTGCGCTCATATGGAAGTCCGTGTCGATGATAGCCATATTCGGCAGAAGCTGATAGTCGGCAAGCGGATACTTAACGCCTGTCTTTTCGTCCGTGATAACTGCGAACGGAGTAACCTCCGAGCCCGTACCTGCCGAAGTCGGAATTGCGATGAAGTATGCCTTCTCGCCCATCTTCGGGAAGGTGTAAACACGCTTACGGATATCAATGAAGCGCATTGCCATATCCATAAAGTCTGCTTCCGGATGCTCGTAAAGCACCCACATGATCTTGCCGGCGTCCATTGCCGAGCCGCCGCCGAGTGCGATAATGCAGTCGGGCTGGAATGCCTTCATCTGCTCTGCGCCCTCTTTTGCGCTTGCAAGTGTCGGATCGGGAGCAACGTTGAAGAACGTTGTGTGAACGATGCCCATCTCGTCAAGCTTGTCTGTGATCGGCTTTGTGTAGCCGTTATGATAAAGGAAGCTGTCCGTTACAATGAACGCTCTCTTCTTGCCCATAACGTGCTTGAGCTCGTCAAGTGCAACGGGAAGACAGCCCTTCTTGATATATACCTTTTCAGGCGCTCTGAACCACAACATATTCTGTCTCCTTTCCGCTACGGACTTGATATTGATAAGATGCTTTACGCCTACGTTTTCGCTGACGCTGTTGCCGCCCCATGAGCCGCAGCCGAGTGTGAGCGACGGAGCAAGCTTGAAGTTGTAAAGATCTCCGATACCGCCGTGAGAGGAGGGAGTGTTGACAAGGATACGGCAGGTCTTCATTCTCTCAACGAACTCGTTGAGCTTTTCGGTCTCCGTAACCTCGTTGAGATAGATAGATGATGTGTGACCGTAGCCGCCGTCTGCGATAAGCTGTTCAGCCTTGCTGAAAGCGTCGTGAATGTCGGTCGCCTTATACATTGCAAGGACGGGAGAAAGCTTCTCGTGAGCAAATTCCTCGCTGATATCCACGCTTTCAACCTCGCCGATGATGATCTTTGTTCCTGACGGAACGGTTACGCCTGCAAGTGCGGCGATCTTAGCGGCAGGCTGACCTACGATCTTTGCATTGAGAGCACCGTTGATGATGATAGTCTTTCTGACCTTTTCGGTCTCCTCGGGATTGAGGAAGTAACAGCCTCTGTCCGTAAACTCAGCCTTAACTGCGTCATATATATTCTGATGAACGATAACCGACTGCTCCGAAGCGCAGATCATACCGTTATCAAAGGTCTTTGAGTGAATGATCGAGCTGACGGCAAGAACGATGTCCGCTGTCTCGTCAATGATTGCAGGAGTGTTACCTGCGCCAACGCCGAGTGCCGGCTTGCCCGATGAGTATGCCGCCTTAACCATTCCGGGGCCGCCTGTTGCGAGGATGATATCGGCCTCTTTCATAACAAGGTTTGTCATCTCAAGGCTCGGAATGTCGATCCAGTCGATAATTCCCTCGGGTGCGCCTGCCTTAACTGCGGCTTCAAGAACAATTCTTGCGGCCTCGATAGTTGACTGCTTTGCTCTCGGGTGAGGGCTGATGACGATAGCATTACGGGTTTTAAGAGCGATAAGGCACTTAAATATTGCCGTTGAAGTCGGGTTTGTTGTCGGGATAACAGCGGCGATAACGCCGATAGGCTCAGCGATCTTTTTCAGTCCGAAAGCCTTGTCCTCCTCGATAACTCCGCAGGTCTTGGTGTCCTTGTAAGCGTTGTAAATATACTCCGAAGCGTAGTTGTTCTTTATAACCTTGTCCTCAACAACGCCCATGCCTGTCTCGGCAACTGCCTGCTTTGCAAGAGGGATTCTTGCCTTGTTTGCCGCCGAAGCCGCAGCAAAGAAGATTTTGTCTACCTGTTCCTGAGTGTAGGCGGAAAACTTCTTCTGAGCTTCCCTGACACGCACAAGAGCTTCCTCAAGCGCCTCTACACTGTCCACGATTTTTCTTTCTGTTGTTTCCATATCTTAACCTCCCGGTTTCTAATTACTGATTATTTTATCTGCATTTTCAAATGTGCAAGCGACAGCGCAAGGTTTTCATACTGTATAACTGCGTCTGCCGGCTTATAAAGCTGACACGGTGCAAAGCACCACATCAGGCGAATACCGTTCTCATAGAGAATGTTGCACACCGACTGAGCGACCTCCGACGGGACGGCGATAATTCCGATTCCGACATTGTTTTTACTGCAAAATTCGGAAAATTCCGTCATCGGCAATATCGGTTTTCCTCCCTCGGACAGGTTGTCCTCATGGATTTTCTCGTCAAAAGCCGAGAGCACCGAAATACCGAAATCCTCAAACCCGGTGTAATCAAGCAGAGCCTTTCCGAGCCTGCCTGCACCGACGATGACTGCGTTTACCTTTTCGCCCGTCATAAAGGTTTGCAGGCTTTCAATAAGCTCACTGCGCTGATATCCGACTTTCGGTTTGCCCGAACCGCACAGAGCACCGAGATCCTTTCGCACCTGAACCTCTCCGAGTCCCAGCTCCTTGGCGATCACCGTCGAGGAAATATTCTGCATACTCGGCGGCAGACCTTTGAGAAACCTCAGATACATCGGTATCCTGCCGAGTGCCGGCCGTGATATCTCCGTCTCTTTCAAGATGACACCTCCCGTGAACGCATTCCGTTCCTTTGATTGTTATTATTTTATCAAAGTTTTCTCGTTTTGGGAATTGCCTCTTTCTCATATCGGTATTGCATTTATCGATATACCCCTGACGGAACATTCATTTTGCATATAAAATAATCAGATCATATCCGGGATAGAAGCTATTGCACCGTGTTTTTCCGTGCTTTTACCCGATATCAATACTGCTTTTTTAGTGAAATCCACGGCATTTTCAAATGTCAGCTCACCAAGACTTTTTCCGCTTTTGACAAACTCGCTGACAAATGTGCCGAAGAAGATATCACCTGCTCCCGTTGTATCAACGGTTTTCGTCTCAACGGACGGAATGTGACAATGTTCACCCTTGAAGAAAACGTCTGCGCCCTTTTCGCCGTCGGTGACAAGAGCAAGCCTTACTCCCCTTTCAAAAAGGCTGTCGGCTCCTCCGCCGTCCGTTATGATTTCAAGCTCCTCAACGGAAAGCTTGACAATATCGGCAAAGGGAATCAGCTCCGCCATTCGTTCCTCCGCCGTTTCGGAATTTTTCCACAAGGGCGGTCTGTAATTGGGATCATATGTAACGGTACAGCCCTTTTCCTTTGCTGTTCTGACGGCAAGCTTTGTTGCGGAATAGGACGGCTCGTCTGTCAAGGAAAGAGAGCCGAAATGGAAAACCCTTGAATTTCCGATAAGGCTTACGTCAATATCCTCGGCAGAAATAAATCTGTCCGCTCCGAACGTCCTGTAAAAGCTGAAATTACGGTCACCCTTTTTGTCAAGCTCGACAAAGGCAAGCGTGGTGTTATGCAGACCGTCCCTTTGAATATAAGCGTCCTCAACTCCGCATTTTCTTACCGTTTCAATCAGAAAATCACCCAAAAGATCGTTGCCGACTCTGCCGATAAATGCGGTGTTCAGCCCTGCCTTTGCCGCCGTTGCAAGGAAGTTAAGCGGAGCACCGCCCGCTTTTCGGATAAAGCGCATATCCCCGTCTGCGTCCGTCCCGTCCGGTACGAAATCTATCAGAATTTCACCGAGGGCGGTGATATCATATTTTTTCACGGTAACCACCCTTTCTATATTAAAATTATATATTAAGAGTTTGTATTTTTCAAGCAGTTTGTATATTTAAAGTGCTTGCTTTTTTCGGTACGATATAGTAATATATATGTATCCACGTAATCCGTTTCTGCGGATAAAAAACAGGAGTGATAATTATCAGTAAATATCTTATTATAAACGCCGACGACTTCGGACTTTGCCATTCGGCAAACGAAGCCTGCATGGAGCTTTTTGAAAGCGGAAATCTTCTTTCCTCTACAATCATGACTCCCTGCCCCGGCGCAGACGAAGCAATCGAATTTGCAAAAAATCATCCGCAATACGCAATCGGCGTACACCTGACACACACCAACGAGTGGAAGGACCGTTTCCCGTGGGGACCTCTCACGGACGGCAAGAGCATCAGAACTCCCGAGGGCAGAATGTGGCCCGAAAGCGAGGATTTTGAAGCTCACTGCACATACGACGAAGCCTGTGCCGAGACCTTGGCTCAGATCGAATACTGCGAGAAAAAGGGCATGAAGCCCTCGCACGTTGATTCACACATGGGCGCACTTTACGGACTTAACGGCAAGCTGAAAATGCTTCCGAAAACGCTTGCCATCTGCGGCAAGAAGGGTTATCCTTTCCGTATGTTTTCAAAGCCGCTTGAATCTCAGTGTCCAAAGGGTACACCTATGTGGCTTTTCAAGGCGGCCTGCATTTTCTCGGGTATGTTCGGCAAGATTAACAATGTTATAATGCCCGACTACCTGATCTTCCCCGAAAGCATCGAGAGCGGCGACTCATACGATGAGTTTAAAAAGAACTTCATCGACTACCTCACCGCCATTCCCGACGGCTTCTGCGAGACTTACATACACCCTGCCCTCCCGACCGACGAGATGAAAGCGATTACAGGCAGATGGGAAAGACGCTACTGGGAATATCTCATAATGAAGGATCCCGATATTTACAAGGCATTTGACGAGCACAACATTAAGCTTATCAGCTACCGTGACCTTGTAAAGCTCAAGAAATAAAACAAAAACGGTTATAAAGTCCGAAGCAAAACGCTTGGAAACTTTATAACCGTTATTTTTATGCTTTTAGGAAAGCGGAAGGATTATTCCTCCACAACCTTGTACTTCTGCATTTCATCCTTGATTGCCTCAAGAGACGCCATATCGTACTTCTTGTCACCGAAGTGCTCGACAAACTCCTCATAGGGAACGCTGTCAACATATGACTGGGTGTACTTAACGGGAGATTTCTTTACCTTGATGATAATGTTAATAACAATGCAAAGCACAAATGCCGCAATAACAAGGTAAATACCGACCTTAACAGAGCCTGTTACAAGTCCGCCGAGAGCCTCCTGAATACTTGCAAGGAACTTGTTGTATGTAATGAGAGAAGCAACTGCGGATACGATTCCGAGAGAAGCTAAGATAATGTTTCTCGAAAAACCGTGAGGCGAGCTTGAAAGGAAGCTGAAGATCAGCTCAAGCAGAGCGCAGAACACGGAAACAATGATTGTTACACCGGAGATTGCAAGGAACATCATACTTGATTTAAGTACGGGAGAGCCTGCAAGCACCATCATACCGTCAAAGTCGATCGAAGAAACAGCATTGTAAATCTCAAGTGCGTTCAAAGTTGAAGTATTGTCAAAATAAGGGCCTACCGCATGGAACGTTGCAAGCGGAACAAAGAACATTCCGACAACGAGCACAAGAAGCACCATTCTGACTATTGCAAGAGGTGTTCCGAAAATCGCATCCTTGGCACGGTCAACTCTTTTCTGAGTTTTTGCGTGCTCCAGCTCAGCGTTGATAGCGTCAACCTCAAGTCTTTCTTCAATCTTGTAATAAAGCAAATTAACACCGCAGCCCGGACAAGTCGGCTTGATATCGGTGAGTTTAAGTTTTCTGCCGCATTTAGGACAAACAGCCATTAGGATTCCTCCCTTTTAGTATATGGGATATTCTAACACATATTAACAATAAAATCAAGAATCTTTTTCTACAAAATGTATAAAAACGTAAACTTAAATAAATCCTCCGTCAATGCCCAGCGTTTGGGCGGTGATAAATCCCGATTTTTCATCGGCAATGAAAAAAATCGCCCTTGCCACATCTTCGGGTGTGCCGAGCCTGCCCACGGGAGTTTCCTCCACGAGCGTGTTTACAGTTTCTCTGTCAAAGCCGCCGTTCATCGGGGTGTCGATAACTCCGGGTGCGACCGCATTCACCGTAATTCCCGACGGAGCAACCTCCCTTGCCAAAGCCTTGGTAAAGCCGATTACCGCCGATTTTGACGCCGAATAGATAACCTCGCAGGACGCTCCCGCAAATCCCCACATAGAGGACACGTTGATTATCCTGCCGAATTTATTGTGTATCATATCGGGCAGAGCAAGCTGACAGCAGTTAAAAACACTCCTGACATTGCAGTCAAACATTCTGTCGTAGTCATCATCGGTGACATCGGTGAAAAGCTTGATCTGCGCTATGCCTGCATTATTCACAAGCGTATCAATCGCTCCGAACTCCCTCTTAGCTTCGGCAAAAAGTCTTTCTGCTTCGCTTCGCTTGGAAACATCCGCCTGTATCATTACAGAATTGCCGCCGCCGAGCCTTATCTCACGACAAGTCTCAGCGGCCTCTTTTTCACTTGTGTTGTAATTTACGATTACATTATATCCCTCTGCGGCAAAGAGCTTCGCCGTCTGTGCGCCGATACCCCTCGCAGAGCCTGTTATAAGTACGTTTCTCATTACTTTTTCTTAGTGGTTGTTGTTACCGTATCGAGCTGTCCGAGCAGAGGCGATATATCTGTATAGCCCTTGAGTGAGAAAATGCTCTCGTCAGCCTTGTTGGAGAAAGAAGAAATCTCATAGATCGCAACCTCGTCCTCGGTGATAACCTCCATACGCTTCCACTCATTTTTGCTGTTGAAATAATATTTGATTACAGTTCCGTCTGAGGATTTGTATTCCTCGCAGGTGTGATCCTCACCGTTGATCTTAACCTTTGTTGAGCCGACATATGTTCCGTCGGAGCTTGCAATATTTTTCAGCTCATCCATATTGCCGATCTCGTCGGAGGACATCTTAACATACATTTTTGCGGTCGGGAGAACAACATATACTCCGTCATCATCAATAATCATTCGGACTTTAGAGCCGTTCATCGTCATATCTGCGGCAATTTTTTTGCCGTTGCTGACAAGTACAACCGGTGTGTCGGCATTTGAAGCCGCTTTAAGCGTCATATTAAGGGTGAACTTTCCGGACTCCAATGCCTTGACGATTACATCGTCACGCAGGGTTGTTTTCTTGATTTCCGTACCCTTGTCAACAAGATCCTCCTCGTTGGATTTGAGGTCGTCCTCGCTGAAGTCGGTCAGACCGGACATCTCCTGCTCGATTTTCGACATAGCTTCGGAAGCAGCCATCGTCGTTGTCTTTGCGTTGCTCTTTTCAGCCTGCTTTTCGACCTCTGATTTTTCCTTATCGGAAAGGACTGAGGTAACTGTTTTTCCGTCCTTATCGGTGACCTCGACGTAAGCAGAGCCGTTTTCATCAACCTTGGTAGTAGTGTTTTCGTTGACAATCTTTTTACCGCAGGCGGCAAAGGAAACGGCAATCATAAGTGCCGAAAGAACTATACATAAACCTTTTTTCATAGTATTATACCTCCGTATGTATCTGAGAAAACAATTCATAATCATCATTTCCCTGTGATATAAGCATACAACATTTCAGCCGTAATTTCAAGTGAATTATTTGTTAATTCTTTATAACGATTTTATAAATCAAACTTTGCGGCAAATTTCGGAAAAAGAGGCTTGAGATCAACATATTTATCAAAAAGCCTGTCGAAAAAGCCGATAATAAATCCGTTGAGAGCCGTCATAATGAGTGTGCCGACTCCAACTCCCACCAATTTCCTGAAAAAAGCAAAGGTGAGTATGCATGACAGGGCAAGACAGCTGAAATCAAAGGCAATCTTGAACTTAGTCCTGTCTCTGTTGTATTTTTCACTTACTCCTTTAACAAAGAAATCGTACACCTGCGGATACAGATAGGTCTTGTAGCAGAGCATAACGGAAAACGAGGTCAGCAACATTCCTACGGCAAAGAGAACTATGCGAAGCCACATTGCCATTGAACCGGGAGCCGTAAGCTCCGGATTAAGAACGGGAATCACCTTTCGCCACAGGTCAAGCACAGCTCCGTAAATAAGACAGGTTGCAAACGAGCTGAAATAAACAAGCTTCACCTTTTTCATCAGTATGCAGAAAACAATAAACAATATGCTTTGAACAAGATATTCACCCTGACCGAACGACAGAAAGCTCAGCTTTTGGCTGATTATGTAAGCCGGCGCAACAATCATTGAAACGCCGAAATCGGCGGCGCTTACCATCGCGACAGCAAAGGACAGCAGAATAATTGATGCGGCATATGTAAATTCCGAATGAAGTGTAATTTTTTTGCCCGACATAAAATCCTCCGAAAAAACATTTTCAACCATTATATCACAAATAAAAAATGTTGCAAGGGAAAAGAGGATTTTGAGATTTTCTAAAAAATGATTTCTGATTTTTCAAGCTTTAAAAGTTCCACGTCTAAGGTCTAACGTCTAAAATCTAATATCTAATTTGGGGAAGGTGCCGAGGGACGAGGCGGATGAGGTGCAAAAGCAGACATTAGATTTTAGATGTTAGATTTTAGACCGTATCATTTCAAATCTTGCTGAAATTTTTTGGCTCCCTTGCAAGGGAGCTGTCAGCGAAGCTGACTGAGGGATTGT
>JAXJRE010000288.1:0-11180 GCA_036310785.1 Acutalibacteraceae bacterium | reverse complement strand
GTATTGATATTGTCAAAGCCTGCGTTCCTTGCCTCATTGAACACACGCACAAAATCATCGACGGTGTGCCGTCTGCCAATCGCCTTGAGAACATCGTCGTTAAAGGTCTGCGGATTTATGCTTATTCTTCCGACTCCTGCCGACTTTATCACGCTGAGCTTTTCGGGCGTGACCGTATCGGGTCTGCCTGCCTCAATCGTATATTCACGGATATCGGAAAGGTCAAAATCAGCGTTTATCTCGGCGCAGATCCTTTCGATATCCTGAGCCGAAAGCGTGGTCGGTGTACCGCCGCCCCAGTAAATTGATTCAAGCCTCAGACCAAGCTCATTTGCAATCTCCGCCGTCATTTTAATTTCCCTGCAAAGATTTTCGACATATTCGGGCAAAAGCTTCTTTGCCTGAGCTATGGAATGGGAAACGAAGGAGCAATAGTTGCACCTTGTCGGGCAGAAAGGAATCGAAACATAGAGACTGAAGCTTTTCCCGTCCGAGAGGGACATAATTTTTTCCTCCGCCTTTGCAACGGAATAGGCAAGCTCGGTCTTGCTCTCGCTTACAAGCAGTTTATCCTTAAAATAATTCTTTGCGCCCTCGCCGCCGAATTCGGAGATCAGGGTGTTCATCAGCTTTGACGGTCTGACGCCCGTAAGTATGCCCCATTTAGGAGTATAGCCCGTTTTTTCGGAAAGCAGAGTAAAAAGCAAAATAGCCATTTCCCTCTCACAGTCGTCAAAATCGGCGACCGGTTTCTCCCTTTCGCCGATTTCTCCGTCAATATCAACGCTGACCTTAACAAGATATTCGCCGCAAAGCTCGGTTGTGACGGTTATTTTGTCGGTTTCACCGTTATCCTCCCTGATAACACGGATCGTTTCGTGAGGATAGAAAACTCTGCAAAGGTTTTCCATTTCATAATGAAATTGATGATCTACGACCCTGAGTATCATTTAAATCTCCTCATATATCTGTTTCTTCTTCTTTCGTATTCCATCGTTGTGGATCTGTTGTGACCTGTGTAAATCGCATAATCTCCCGGCATTTCGTAAAGCCTTTTGATTGAAGCATACATCTCATCATCGTTTCCGCCGTAGAGATCGGTTCTGCCCACGGTAAGGCAGAAAAGAGTGTCGCCCGTAAATAGAGCACGCTCGCTCTCAACATAGTAGCATACGCTTCCCTTGGTGTGTCCGGGAGTGTGCATAACCGTGAAAACAAGGCTTCCGAGAGTTATCTGGTCGCCCTCGTCCACCGTGATGTCTGCTTCGGTGTTTTTCTGACAGCCGGGAGCGATGCTGACTCCGAGGCTGAATCTTTCGTCCGTAAGACAGACGGCGTCCTCCCTGTGGATGACGATCTTCGCTTCGGGAAAGGCCTGCCTGAGGCCGTAAACCCCGAGGATATGGTCAGCATGACCGTGCGTCAGAAGTATATATTTTACATTTTTGTGTTTGAGCTTTTCAAGCAGCTCTGCGGTACATTCGCCGCAGTCGATCACCGCTGTTTCGCCGCTTACATCGTCCGTGACAATGTAGGTGTTGGCACTCACGGGACCGAGAACAAGTGATTCAACCGTCATTTCAATCCCTCTTATTCCAAATTGTAGTGTCCATAATTATCGTCACGGGGCCGTCATTGTGTATCTCGACCTGCATATCCGCTCCGAATGAGCCATGTTCGACCTTTTTTATGCCGTTTGCCCTGAGCTGTTCCATAAAATATTCATAAAGCTCGTTGGCATATTCGGGCTTTGCGGCGGTTATGAACGAGGGACGGTTGCCTTTCTTGATGTCCGCACACAGCGTAAACTGCGAAATTGCAAGCACCTCACCGCCGATATCCATGATCGACAAATTCATCTTTTCGTCCTCGTCCTCAAAGACACGCAGTTTTGCTATCTTTGCGGCAAGTATCTCCGCGTCCTTTTTTGTATCGTCGGGAAAGACTCCCAAAAGGACGTTATATCCCCGTCCGATCTCACCTATTGTTTCGCCGTCAACAACGACTGCGGACGATTTTACTCTTTGAACTACTGCTTTCATAAAAAATCCTCTTATATTCTGTCTTTAGCTGTTGGCTCTTTCGATATCGAGAACGCCGTTTATTTTCCTGAGCTTCGCCATAACGCTGTTAAGGTGCTCTTTTCCGTTTACACCGATCGTCAGCTCAATCGAGGCTCTGCCGTCCTTTTTGCTCTTTGTGTTAATTCCGTAGATCATAACACGCATATCGGCTATCATTTTTGAAATATCTGCCATCAGTCCGACACGGTCAAGACACGCAAGCGAAACCGTTGCCGTAAAGTCCTCCTTGGCAGAATTGTCCCAGCTTGCGGCTATCCATCTGTCCGGCTCGTCGGCAAGCTCGATGACCTTGGGCACATTCGTGCAGTCACGCTTGTGTATGGAAACCCCGTGTCCTCTTGTGATAAATCCGATTATATTGTCGCCCGGCAGAGGACTGCAGCACTTGGAGAGCTTGATAAGGCAGTTGTCGATGCCCTCGATCACGACGCCCTCCTGGCTCTTTGTCCTCTTTTGCTGAGCAGGCTTGGATATCTTGATAACGTCCTCCTCAACGGGTTCGGGCTGTTTAAACTCCTTGACATATTCGTCCTTGATGTGCGGCATCAGCTTGTTGATTGAAATTCCGCCGTATCCGATTGCGGCAAAGAAATCGTCTGCGCTGTTAAAACGCTGGCGCTGTGCGATTTCAAGAACGAACTTTTCAAACTGCTGATCCGTCAGGCGGATAAAGTTGCGCTTGAACTCACGCTCAACCTCCATCTTGCCCTCAAGAATGTTTTCCTCCCTGCGCTCTTTCTTGAACCATGAGCGGATCTTGTTTCTTGCGCCGCTTGTCTTGACGAATTTGAGCCAGTCACGGCTCGGTCCTTTATTCTGCTGTGACGAGGTTACGATCTCGACAATCTCACCCGTCTTGACAACATAATCTATCGGAACTATTCTGCCGTCCACCTTGGCACCGACCATTCTGTTGCCGACCGCCGAATGGATAGCATAGGCAAAGTCAACAACAGTAGAGCCTGCGGGAAGATTGATAACGCTTCCCTTCGGTGTGAACACGAAAACCTCCTCCTGAACGAGGTCGGTTTTGATCGTATTGACGATATCCTGCGGATTTTCCGAAACATTCTGGCTTTCAAGAAGCTGACGGATCCACGAGAATTTCTCCTCAAACTTCTGTCTGCCGTTCATTCCGAGCTTATACTTCCAATGTGCGGCAACACCGTATTCGGCGGTGCGGTGCATCTCCCATGTTCTGATCTGAACCTCAAACGGAATACCCTCGTCGCCGATAACCGTTGTATGAAGCGACTGATACATATTCGCCTTGGGAGTTGAAATATAGTCCTTGAAGCGTCCGGGAATGGACTTGAACATATCGTGAATTATTCCGAGACAGTTGTAACAGTCGATAACATCGTCAACGATAATTCTGACGGCATAGATGTCGTAAATCTCGTCAAAGCTCTTGCCCTGCATATACATCTTACGGTAAATTCCGTGAACACTCTTGATTCTGCCGGAAATACTGCTGTTGGGCACAACCTGTTTAATTCTGTCGCTGATCTTCTTCTGAATACTGTCAAGATATTCTTTTCTCTTGGACTGCTGATGCTCGAGATTTTCCTGAATTTCCTTATAAGCAACGGGATCAAGGTAACTGATTGCAAGATCCTCAAGCTCCTCCTTAACGCCTCTGATACCGAGACGGTGAGCAATGGGAGCATATATTTCTAAGGTTTCCTGAGCTTTTTCACGTCTTTTATCCGGTCGCATAAAAGACAAGGTTCTCATATTGTGTATGCGGTCTGCCAGCTTGATGATAATGACACGGATATCCTGCGACATCGCCATAAGCATCTTGCGGACATTCTCCGCCTGCTGCTCCTCCTTGGTAAAGATAGGCACCTTGCCGAGCTTTGTAACGCCCTCAACAAGGTTTGCAACATCCTCGCCGAAATCCTCCTGAATATTCTCTTTTGTCATATCCGTATCTTCGACAACATCGTGCAACAAGGCCGCAGCCATCGACTCCCCGTCCATACCTAAGTTATAAAGGATAATTGCGACAGAGATTGGATGAATTATATAAGGCTCGCCCGAAAATCTGAACTGCCCCTCATGAGCCTTTTTGGCAATGAAGTACGCTTTTTCAACGAGTGAAACGTCATTTTCCGTCATATTCTCCCTGACAAGCGTAATCAGCTTTGAATAAAGCTCGTCGGGGTTTTCGGGTACGAAGTTTTTTTCTCCGTCTGTCTTTCCCTCGGGTACAGTCATCGAAGAAGTTAATTTGTTTTTTTCATTTGCTTCTGACATTTTCTTACCACTCGGCAATGTTTGCCGATCCCTTTGACAATTCTGTTAATCTTTTGAGTATGGGCGCATCCTGCAAGTTGACCTTCTCGCTTGTTTTCGGAACGCTCAAGCCCTGATTTTCGTCTTTAATAAGTATGCCCATTTCGAGCATCGCTTCAACAGACACCGCAACCTGTCCGTAGTCCTCCGCCCAGAAATCAAGCCTATGACAGAGGGTTTCGATATCGTAATTCCATCTTCCGACGGAGCGGATAAATCTGTAAATCTTGGCGGAGGTCTCCCTCTGCGGAATGAGCAGCTCCGCATCAAAGCCCTGCGTTTTACCGCGCATAAGCTTTGAGAAATCGCTCATCGAGCTGAAAAGATCCTCCTCGACCATATCGTGAAGTTTAATGTTTTTTAACAATATGTTGACTCTCAACTGGCCGAGATATTCATTCGCCTCAAGCTGAACGGCGGCGTCCACGACATCTCCCTTTCGGTACGGGAACTCCGCCTGCACGGTTTTGAACTTCACCGCTTGCAGGGAAACGCCGTTGCGTTCAAGTATTATTCTCAGATGTTTTCCGTTGCCGATAGGCTGGATATCCGCCACAGTCATATTGTAAAGTCCGAATATCGGCTGAGGATTGCCCGAGCCGAACGGTTCAAGCTGATTGATTGTTTCCAGCATTTCTACGCTGACGCAGGCAGGATTGAGCTTGAAGTCGATATTCTGTATCGGACACGGCATTTCCATACTGTCGGCATAGTCGTTTATCGCCTTTCTGAAAGCGTCTATATCCGAGGTTTTCAGCCCTATTCCTGCGGCAAGAGTATGTCCGCCGAAATGCGTCAGACATTCACCGCAGGCGTTGAGTGCGTCATAGAGACTGAAGCCCTCAATGCTTCTGCCGGAGCCTTTTGCCTCCTCGCCGTCAACCGTAATAACAAGCGTCGGCTTGCCGTATTTTTCAACGAGCCTTGAAGCGACAATTCCCACAACTCCGTCATGCCAGCCTTCACCTGCAACGACAAGCACATTCCGGTACTGCCAATCGGGATTTGCCTTTATCTGTTCAACAGCCTGGCTGACTATCTCCTGCTCCGTCTGCTGTCTTAAAACATTTTCGTCATTTATCTCCTGAGCAAGCAGAGTTGCCTCGTCGTAATCGTCCGTCAGCAGAAGTCTTATCGCTCTGTCAGCCGAGCCCATTCGTCCTGCGGCATTTATCCTCGGACAGATGCCAAATGCCACGGAGGTTGAGGTGATCGCTTTATTTCCCAGTCCTCCGACCTCGATGAGAGCCTGAAGTCCGATTCTGTCGGAATCCGCTATCAGCTCCACTCCACGGCGTACAATGTCCCGATTCTCCTTGATGAGCGGCATAATATCGGCAACCGTTCCGATCGCCGCAAGGTCGGCAAAGCTGTCGGTCACTCCGTTCTCCTCTCCCTCGAGGGCGCATATTAATTTATATGCAACACCTACGCCTGCATAGTCTTTGAACTTTAAATTGCAGTCCTCTCTGTGAGGATCAACCACGGCGACCGCCTGCGGCAGAGCGTCAGACGGAAGATGATGATCCGTGACGATAAGCTCCATTTCAAGCTCGTTGATATATTTCGCCTCGTCGATTGCGCTTATTCCGTTATCGACGGTGATTATCAGCTTTACACCCATCATACTGAGCTTGTCGATAGCCTCGTAGCTGAGGCCGTAGCCCTCGGTGTGGCGGTTCGGAACATAATAAACGACGTCAGCACCCTGCATCTCAAGGTAAGAATACAACAGCGCAGTCGAGGTCACTCCGTCTGCATCGTAATCGCCGTAGACGGCAATTCTTTCAAATCCGTCAAGGGCCTTCTGTATCCTCTTAACCGCAGGGTACATATCGGGAAAGTCCATCGGATCAACGCTTTTGCGTTCGTCAAGTCCGAAAAATTCCCTCGCCTGCTCAACCGTATTTATTCCTCTCGTCGATGCGATCAGAGCGGAATAAGGGCTGACTCCGAGCTTTTCGGAAATAAGCGTTGCGTTCTCTTTATTGCCGCTTTTGACTATCCACTTTTTCCTGCTCATATCGCATCTCCTTTCGTTTTATTTATCGTATATTTCTTCAAGCTGGCGAACTGTATGTGAAATATCAAACAGCGCAAGCTTGTCTTTATCAGCCGCTTTTTTCGGCTCGTCAAGCATTTTATCTATTCTCTCCGCCCATTGAGCGGCGCTCTTTTCAAGCGGGAAATACTCTATCAGTCCAACGTCGGCTTCCCTTGTGACAACATCGGAAACCAAGCACCTGAGTCCTGCCGCCTGAGCCTCGACGAGTGAAAACGGCAAGCCCTCAAAGAGTGACGGCATCAGGAAGCAGTCACAGCAGGCAAGAATTTCCCTGACGTCGGTTCTCACTCCCGTGAAAATAATTCTGTCCGTAACACCGAGCTGCTCCGCCCTGTCTTTTGCGGCATTTTCAAGCTCGCCGCAGCCTACCCAAATGTATTTGAAATCGTCTCTTATTATTGCAAGCTCCGCAATTATTTCAACGGCAAAAATCGGATTTTTTACAGAAATCAAGCGTCCGACAGATACGAGCACCTTGTTGACACCTGAAAAATCGGTCATAGAATTCAGGTAACCGATTCTGTCAATGCCGCTCATCTCTTCATAACCGTCAACATCAATGCCGTTATAAATGAGCTTTGCAGATCTGTTTTTGTAAAAATACTCAGCCGCAACATCCGAACAGGCAAGCCGTTCAGTAGATGCGTGGTTTATCAAAGACTTCATGGTGCCGCTATATATCATCTGAAGCAGTTTTTTCGCTCCCGCAAGTCTGCCAACGGGAGCATACTGGCTTTTTGAAGTATGAGCATGGCAAATTCTCATTGGAATTCCACATTTTTTCGCAATTGACAGCGTTATTCCGTTGAGAAGATCCATATTTGAATGGGCAATGTCAAAATGCTCCGCCGAAAGAATTTTCTTGACATTTTTGATATAATCAAGCTTCTTTTTCGGTGCATCAAGATCGCCTGCATGGATAACTCTTATGTCCATATCGGCAACTGTCTTTTCGTGAAGGCACTCAACTCCCTCGTCAATGGCAACGACAACGGCAATGTCATATTTTTCCCTGTTTATTTTCTTCAGCACATTCACAAGAAAGGTTTCAATTCCGTTTGCGCTGAGTCCGTGCGAGAAAAATACAATTTTTTTCATAAGGTCAACACCTGCCGCAATTTATTTTTCCTCTTTATTGTGCTTCTCAGAAACAGCCGCAAGCACTTCCCTCTTGAAATCGCCGTAGATCTTGTACTTCTTTGAGAAAACAATGAATGAAATTATAATGAGCACCGGCGGCACGATAAACATGAGCGCAGAGATAGCGTCCTTAGCCGTCTGAGTCTGTTCGGGTGCTGTTCCCTCATATTTTGTGACGCTGAAGGTCAGGTACATAATGATACACTGTACCGTGTACGCCATCTTCTGCAAAAAGCCTTTCATCGAGAATGTCAGGCTTTGATTTCTCTTGCCGAGCTTGTACTCACCGTAGTCAACAACATCGGCGAGCATAACCGTCTGATTGACGAACATACTTCCTATACCGACCGAGGTGAGCAGATAGCAAGCGCCGAGGCCGTAAACATTGCCGCCGAAGCCGTAGCCGATTATCGCCATACCGATATATCCTGCGGCAGCCATACCGAGAGAAAGCTTGTAAATCGAGCGGTTGTTCATAAACTTTGAGCAGACGGGAATAACGGCGATACCTATGATCGAGCCGACCGCTCCGAACATATTGAACTTTGACTGAAGTCCGAGATCACCTGCAACGGAGGTGAAATAATAACTGCTGATACCGGAGGTCATATAGTAGCCTGCGTTCGAAATCATCGCAAAGAGCATAAACACAAGGAGCTGATCGTTCTGCCTTACAACGTTGACAGCGTCCTTAAACGAGAACTTTTCGCCGCCCTTGACGACATTTCTCTCCTTGGTGGAGATTACGCAGATAAAGGCGAAGAACACAAGCAGTACCGACGCAAGGATTGACCACTTACCGAAGCCTACTCTGAGGCTCTCGGGAGTCATTGCGCTCAGGCTGTCTGCACTCGATCTGCCAAAAAAGGCAACGATCGGTGCGGTGAGGATAAGCACAATTCCCTGACCGAGACCTGAGAAGGTTCTTGCGATTGTCGAGATGAAGTTTCTGTCCTTTTCCTCTGTTGCAAAGGAGGGTATCATCGACCAGTACGGAATGTCGGCAAGTGTGTTCGTCATTCCCCAAAGGACATAGAACACGGCGACATAGACATACATCCAGACCGATTTTGTGTCAATTCCGGGATTGTTGAAAAGCAGGCACAGAACAACGGCGTTTGCCACCGCACCTCTTAGTATCCACGGACGGTATTTGCCCATTTTGCTGTTTGAAATATCAACCAGCGTTCCCATCATCGGATCGTTTATTCCGTCCCAGAGTCTTGCTATCGGAGCAAGGATGAGAAGGAACAGCGGACTGATTCCGAGTGCGTTTGTCAGATACAACGACAGGTAGGAATAGAATAAACCGTAGCTGAGATCAAGACCGACTGCGCCGACGCCATAGCCGATTTTTTCTCTGAAAGGAACTTTTTTATCCATATTGATACCAACTTTCATAAATTAGCCTAAGCCAAATTATATAATACCACAAAAAAAGGATTTATACAATAGAAAAAATGACGTTCCCTGTAAAAGAAACGCCATTTTAATCGCTGTATTTATCAGATTGTTATCATATCTACGGCAATCTTCAATATCGTCAATGCGTCAACGGAATTGATGTTACCGTCGCCGTTGGTGTCTGCATTGATTTTCTGATCATCGGTCTTGATTGAGGAGGCAAGACCGACAGAGTACTGAAGAACCATAAGAGCGTCGGATGAATTTATACTTCCGTTTCCGTCAAGATCGGGATAAGCCTTGGGCATGAGAGTGATCTCGGTATTTTTACCGCAGGTGCGGCAGATCCTGTGCTTCAGGCCCTCCTGAGTGATTGTCGGGCGACGGTCGATGATCCAGTTACCGGCAGCAGTGTGTCCCTTTGCCGGGATTTCCTCATTGAATTTTTCTCCGCAAAGCTTGCAGGTGACAATGTAATTGCCCTTTTCGGTACAGGTCGAAGCCTGTGAAACACTCTTTGATACTTCGGGATGCTTACAGCTTATTTTAAAGCCCTTTATGTAGCCTTCGCCGTATTCATTGGTTCCCTCAACGTAAACCTTTGCAGTACCTGTTCTTGTATTATCAAGATATATTACGTTGTAATCTGTTCCGAGAGAAACGGTTTCTCCGCTGTCAAGTGTGAGTGTAACGGCAGGAGTAATGGGACGTCCGGTATACTGCTGTTCCTCAATATTGCCGAGCGTTCCGAGAGAAAGATCCTTGACATATTCAAGCTCGGGGGTTATGCCTGCATCTGTGATATAGTTTGAAAGCTTGACATTATTTTCAACCGTAACGAATGTAAGCTTATCGTCACAGGATGCAAACGCTTTCTTTCCGATGTTCGTATTTTTGGAGATCTTAACCCTGTTCAGAGAATAGCATCCGCTGAAAGCAATATCTCCGAGTGATGTCAGAGTGAACGGAAGCGCAATTTCCGTAAGGCGGTAACAGCCCTCGAAAGCAGACATTCCGATACTCTGCAAGCCTACCGGGAAGATTACTTTTTCAAGTCCGACGCAGCGTTCAAAAGCCGACTCGTCGATCTTTGTTACGCCCAGCGGAATAACAAGCTCTTTGATTCCCGAGCATCCGTAAAAGCTGCTCTTGCCGATATATTCAAGGGTTGAGGGCAGAGTGAGACTCTCTATCTCGGAATGATTCATAAATGCGGCATACTCAATTCCGACAACAGGAAGTCCCTTGTACTCGCTCGGAATTACAACGGTATCATAGGACATACAGAGATAATCGGTGATGATATAGCCGTTTTCAGCATCATTGAGCTTAAATGTAAGATCGTTGATCGTGTTTCTGAGGATATTAAAGGTTGCGCCCGATACGGAAACCTGATCGGTAATTGGGACAAGACCGGAATTTGCCGCCTCGTTTACCTGAAGCTTGATGCTACATTCGCCGTGCGCCGCAAGAGACTTGACTCTGAAAACGACCTCGGCAAAATCGCCTGTAAACTCATAGTTGTTCGAGCCGGCAAGACACCATCTGACGCTTCCTGCAACCTTATGACTCTCTGAGAACACCTCGCCGTTGGGCTGCTTATCTCTTGCTTTCAGCAAACCCTTGCCCTGTGTAACTTTGACGACCTCAAGCTTCTGAGAATCGTAGATGAGAGACATATCGAGCGTTGCCACTAAGTTAAACAGCTTCGGGAAATAGATTTTTGCGGTAATCTCATCGTCCTGTAAGCAGGTCGTCGAGCTGAGCGAAACGGCAATATTCGAATCGACGGCATGACCTGACACACCGATCACTCCGAAAACCAGTGCAATCGAAGCAATCAGAGCAACTAATCTTTTGACATTACTTCTCATTTTCTTCACCCTTTCAATTTTTATCCAAAAATATATTTGTTATATTTTATCTTATTTTAATAAAAATGTCAATTAAAAATATTTAGGTATAAAAATTACTTGAAGAATCGTCTTTGCTATGATATAATACCGATATGTTTCCGCACGTAGCATAATTGGATAATGCATCAGATTCCGATTCTGACGACTGGGAGTTCGAACCTCTTCGTGCGGGCCAAAGCCACCGTTCTGCGGTGGCTTTTCATCAAAAAACAGGCTTTGCGCAAAGCCTGTTTTTTGATGAAAAGCCACCGCAGAACGGTGGCTTTGGCC
>JAXJRE010000287.1:0-11754 GCA_036310785.1 Acutalibacteraceae bacterium | reverse complement strand
TGCCGAGCCGCTGGCTGATTTTATCGACATTTTTATGCTCGGCGACGGTGAGGAAACCACCGTTCAGCTCGTTGACCTTATCCGCAAGCATAAAAAACTCGGATCGACTAAGCTTGAGCTTTTGCGTGAGGTTGCACAGCTTAAAGGTTTTTACGTTCCGTCCTTTTACGATGTTGAATACAATGACGACGGAACTATCAAAAGCGTAACTCCCAAAGAGACTGCCCCCGAAAAGGCGGTCAAGGCGATCGTGGAGGATATGGACAAGGTCTACTATCCCGAAAGCTTTGTAGTCCCGTCGATCGAGGTTGTTCACGACAGAGTGACGGCGGAGATCTTCCGAGGCTGTATCCGAGGCTGTCGCTTCTGTCAGGCAGGATTTATTTACAGACCGATCAGAGAAAAAACACCCGAAGTCGTTGAGGAGCAGTGCCGAACGCTCTGCGAATCTACGGGATATGAAGAAATTTCCCTCTGTTCCCTGAGCACGAGCGATTATACTGGACTTCAACCGCTTCTGACCTCGATGCTCAAATGGACTACCGAGGACAATATAAATGTTGCGTTGCCGTCGCTGAGAGTTGACAATTTCTCCGATGAGCTTATGGAAAAGCTGACCGAGGTGCGCCGAAGCAGTCTGACCTTTGCTCCCGAAGCCGGAACACAGCGTTTGCGTGACGCAATAAACAAAAATGTGACCTACGACGATGTTATGAAAACCGTGAGAATGGCTTTTTCGGGCGGCTGGACAAGCGTTAAGCTCTATTTTATGATAGGTCTGCCGACGGAAACCATGGAGGATGTTGAGGGTATCGCACAGCTCGGTCAGCAGGTCGTTGACGAGTTTTACAGAAATCCCGACCGTCCCAAGGGCAAGGGCGTTCAGGTCAGCATAAGCGCGTCCTCCTTTGTGCCGAAGCCGTTCACTCCGTTCCAATGGGAGCCGCAGGACACGATGGAGGAGCTTGAAGAAAAGCAGAAGCATCTTTATGAGAGCGTCACAACGAAAAAGATCAGAATTTCAACCCATCTCACCCCGACCAGCTTCCTTGAGGGTGTGCTTGCAAGGGGCGACAGAAGGCTTTCCAAGGTTATCGAGCTTGCATGGCGAAAGGGCTGTAAGTTCGACAGCTGGGACGATCATTTTATGTTCGACAAGTGGACACAGGCTTTTGAAGAAGCAGGGATTGATCCCTCGTTCTATGCAAATCGCCGCCGCAGCTTTGACGAGATTCTCCCGTGGGATCACCTCGACTACGGAATAAGCAAAAAATTCCTGATGAATGAAAATAAAAAGGCGCACGAAAGCGTCACAACTCCGCATTGCAGGATCAAGTGTGCAGGCTGCGGAGCAAACCGACTCAACGGAGGAAAGTGCGATGCGCGCAGTGAGGCTTAATTTTTCCAAAACGGGCAGAGCGATTTACATCTCTCACCTTGATATAAACAGAATGATGACGCGAGCCGTCAGACGTGCGAGACTCCCGATGTGGTACACCGAGGGCTTCAATCCGCACCCGTATCTGACCTTTGCCCTGCCGCTTTCCCTCGGACAGTCAAGCGACTGCGAATTTATGGACATCCGTATCGAGGGCGATATGACGGACGGCGAGGTTATGGACAGGCTCAATGAAGTCCTGCCCGAGGGCGTGAAGATTCTTTCCGCCGCCGCACCCGTTCACGACGCAAAGGAGATTGAAAAGGCGCAGTATTTTGTCAAGCTGATTTTTGCGGACAGCGAAAAGGCGAAAAATTTCTGCGAAAAGGCTCGTGAGCTTGCCGACGGCGAAGAACTGCTTGCGGAAAAACGAGGCAAAAAAGGGCACAGAAAAGTGATGAAGCAGATAAATCTGATTGATTATATCTACGATCTGAAATTTACAATGGCGGAGAATATCGTCAATATCCAATGCGTTCTTGCCGCAGGCAGTACCAACAATCTCAACCCGACTTTGCTCGTTGAAACGCTTGAAAAGGCGATCGGAACGGAGCATGAAATGCAGTACGTTGTCCGAAGAAAACTCATCACGAAAAACAACGAAATTTTTAAATAAAAAAACGGAGGGAACGGAATGCAAAATCTGAGCGAAAAAAATAAAAACGACAAGATTTTTTCGGTCGTGCTGACCGTGCTTCTTGCCGCTTTTCTCGGTTTGGTTTTCTATGTCAACCTTAGCTGTAATCCCGAATATTATGACGGGGATATGTATGCCGACATAAGATATGCAAAAGTGGCTTGGGAAGCAAAATCTCTTTTCCCTAAGGGATGGCTGTTCGGAAATCAGATTTATGTTGTTGCAACGCCTGTTCTAGCTGCGCTTTTTTACGGAATGATACATAACGGAATCATGGCAATGGCGGTTGCCTCCTGCGTTATGAGTGTGCTTATTGTTCTTACATTCAATTGGATGATGAAAGCGGTTTTCAATTATAATGAGCGCACGGCAGGCTTCCTTGTTATGGTAGGAGTGCTACTTTTAAAGGCACATATTGCAACAGGGGCTCGCGGCGCGCAGATTCTTTTTACTATGGCGAGTTATTATGCGTGCTATATAATAACGGCTTTCATTGTTTATGGCTGTTACATAAGAATCCGGCAAAAAATTTTCAACAAGAAACAGATTCCCATGGCAATCATTGGCGTTTTACTCAGCTTTGCGACAGGTATGCAAAGCCTCAGGCAAACCGTCATTATGACTTTGCCGCTGATTGTATGCGAAATTCTGATGACGATTATTGTTTTGATAAAAGATAAAAAGATTTTGTCTTTTTCTTCAATTGTTTTTACACTGATTGCTTCGGCTGCCAACTTATTTGGAATTATATTCGCCAAAAGTTTATCGTTGCAGCAGACAACCATATACGGCGATAGCAGATTGAAATTCATATTTGACCTAAAGCAGATAATCAGTAAAATAATTACCGAGTTCGAGTACGGTATCGTCGGCAGCTTTAAGCTTATGGATTCATCAAATGCATTGATAAACGTTGCTTTCCCGACATTTGTTCTTGTAATATTATTGATTGGATTTATTATAAATATTGTTGATTTCATTAAAAGCAAAGCTTGTCAAGAGGATATTTTTTCGTTGAGCGTTTTACTGTTTTTTAGTTGTGCAAGTGTCCTCGGCGTAAGCGTGTTTACGTCTGTAGGCTGTAAAACGATTTATTATTTCATGATATTTCCTGTCTTGGCAAATGCCGTTGCAACGATAATCAAAAAATTCGGCAAATACTGTTTAATTCCCGAAAGCATCGTTGCTCTTCTTTTTATCGCTCTTATTGTGATTAAGGGCGTTGGAACCTTTAATGAAATAAAGGCAGATAAGAATCCGAACACTTCAACATATCAAATTGCAAAATATATGACAGATAACGGCTATGATACCCTGTATTTCGTTTTTGGACTGAGCTGGAGAGACGTAACCGGAGAAAATGTTGTTGTAGCTTCCGGAGACAGAATCTATCCTGTTCAGCTTGCAAAGGCCGACGAGTGGGAAAAGGGCGTAACAATGAATTATCTGAATATAAAGGATAATTATAAGTTGAGAGACGATGAAAAAAGTCTGTATGTTTTGAATTCGGAGAACTATGAAAAGGCAAAGACGTTTTGTGATAACCACGGGATCAAAATTGATGTAATAGGCAAATATGAGGATCGTTATCTTTGTAAATCATCGAAGAATGTTTGCAAGGTGTCGGAAACGCTTTTATCCGAAACAGGAGGCTGATTTGGAAAAACCGGACAGAAAGGAAGAAAGATTTTTATGAAAGAAAAAAATAAGAGTGAAAAAATTTTTTCTGTCATTCTGACAGTTTTGCTTTTTGCTTTTCTCGGGCTTGTCTTTTATGTTAATTTGAGCTGCAATCCCGAATATTATGACGGCGATATTTATAATGATATCAATTATGCAAAGGAAGCGTGGAAAGCAAAGTCGATTTTTCCGAAAAACTGGATTTTCGGCAATCAGACTTACGTTGTGGCAACTCCGGTTTTGGCGGCACTATTTTATGGGATAGTCGGCAACGGTTTTACAGCCATGGCAATTGCTTCATGCATTATGACTGTACTTATTGTGCTGACATATGATTGGATGACAAGGACGCTGTTTTCTTATAACGAACGCACGGCAGGATTTCTATTTTTGATAGGAGTTTTGTTGCTCAAGGCTCATGTTGCTACAAGTCAGCAGGGAATACAAGCGTTTTTCACGATGGCAAGCTATTATGCCTGCTATCTTATCAATGCTTTTATTGTTTACGGCTGTTACATAAGAATTCGTCAAAAAGAGTTCAAGAAAAGGCAAGTTATTATGGCGGTTATCGGCGTTGTGCTTAGCTTCGGAACGGGTATGCAAAGCCTCAGACAGACAGCGGTTATGGCGTTGCCTATTGTTGTCTGTGAAGCCCTGATGATAATAATTTATTCAATCAAGGATAAAAAATTCGCAATATCCTATTCGACTCTTTTTTCTGCGATTGTATTCGTTTCAAACATTGCAGGATTGATCGCAATGAAGTTTATTGAGATAAATCAAAGTACAGTTTATGGAACAACGTCTTTTACAAAAGACTTGAAAGAAGTTATTCAAAAAATTTTTACTAACATAGTGTATGTAGCGCAGACCTTTGATTTTGAAGCATTGGAATTTGGATTTAGCTTAATTGTTTCAGCAGTATTTATGTTAATTATACTTATCGGCTTTATTCTTTGCGTTAAGGATTTCTTCAAGAATAAGTGCACCGATCAGGGCCGCTTCGTTTTGGTTATGCTGTTGACTCTCGGTTGCGTCAGCGTTTTTGCCGCAGGTGTGCTCACCGAAGTGTTTAACCGTGCGCTTTACTATTTTATGATTTATCCTCTTTTGGCAGTTTGCATTTCATATATCATTGTAAAATGTGAGAAAAAAAGAGGACTCTTGTTCTCCGTTATTGCTGTTTTTGCCGTAGGAATGATTATATTCCGTACGGTCGGCACAGTCGGGGAAATAAAGGCCGGTAAGGACAAAAATTCAACGGCGCATCAAATTGCAAACTATATGCTTGATAACGGCTATGACACAATTTTTTCGGTATTCGGACTCAGCGGCATTAGGGACGGAGCGGAAAATGTAATCGTTGCCTCGGACGACAAAATTCATTTGGTTCAGTATGTAGGAGTGGATCGGACGATACCGATGAAACCTATGCCTCGCCTATGTATTAAGGACGAATATAAGAAATGGAATAATGAAAAAAGCCTATATCTTTTGAGAGATTATGAGCTCCCGAAAATCAGACAGCTTATGAAGGAATACGGCATTACAATGATCGAAAAAGCTCAATTCGGTGACGGAGTGTATCTTTACAGTATGTCTGAAAATGTTTGTGTTGTTTCAGAAAAAATTTTTTCGAAACAACAGAATGATTCTTAAAAGATTGAAAGGAAAAATAGAATTCTATGAAAGAAAAAAGTAAAAATGAAAAATTATTTTCAATAATTTTGGCTCTGCTGCTTTTTGCTTTTCTCGGCTTGGTTTTCTATATCAACCTGAGCTGTAATCCCGAATACTATGACGGCGATATTTATAATGACATAAACTTTGCTAAAGAAGCCTGGAAAGCGAAGTCGCTTTTTCCTGCGAACTGGGTTTTCGGCAATCAGACCTATGTTGTCGCAACTCCCATTCTTGCGGCTCTGCTCTACGGAATGATAGGGAACGCCGTTATCGCAATGGCGATCGCCTCCTGTATTATGACGGTGCTGACCGTGCTGACCTATGAATGGATGACAAGGACTCTGTTCTCATATAATGAGAGGACGGCAGGCTTCCTTTTTCTTATAGGCTTTCTTTTGCTGAAAGCTCACGTTGCGACAAGTCAGCAGGGCTTGCAAGCATTTTTCACAATGGCAAGCTACTATTCCTGTTATTTGATAACCGCATTTATCGTTTTCGGCTGTTATGTAAGAATCCGTCAGAAAAGATTTGACAAAAAGCATATTTCCATGCTCGTTATCGGTGCGGCGCTCAGCTTCGGCACGGGTATGCAAAGCCTGAGACAGACGGCTGTTATGGTGCTTCCGCTTGTTGCATGCGAAATTCTTTTAATTATCATTTTTTCGGTAAGGAACAAGAAAATAGCCCTGTCTTCTTCAACCGCTTTTTCCGCTCTGATTTTTTTATCAAATGTTGCAGGACTGATCGCCGTTAAATTTATTGAGTTCAGTCAGAATTCCATTTACGGCTCAACTTCTTTCAGAACCGATCCTGTAGATCTGCTCAAAAACATAATGTATAACATTGAGTATGTTGCGCTTACGTTCGGGTTGGATTCGCTGAAGCTTATACCGAGGCTCATCGCTTCTGTTCCGTTTCTGCTGATAATCCTTGTCGGCGTCGTTCTCTGCGTGAAGGATTTCTTTAAAAACGGCTGTCGGGATCAGGGGGTTTTTACCCTTGTTATGCTGCTGATTCTCGGCTGTGCAGGCGTGTTTGCCTCCGGAGTGCTCACCGAGCTGGTCGGTCGAGCTTTGTATTATTTTATGATTTATCCGCTGTTTTCCGTTTGCGTTTCGTACATTCTTGTAAAGCTCGGTAAGCGGAAGAATATCGCCGCTTCGGCAATCGCACTGCTTACGGCGGCAATGCTTGTGTTCAGGACGGTCGGAGCTGTCGGAGAGATCAAAAAGGGCAAGGACGAAAACTCAACTGCTCATCAGATCGCCGATTATATGCTTGAAAACGGCTACGACACGGTAGTTTCCGTTTTCGGTCTCAGCGGAGTGATTGACGGAGCGGAAAACGTGATCATCGCATCGGGCGATAAACTGCACATAGTTCAGTTTAGCCGTGCGGACGGACGGCTTGCGCTGAGGCCTGTTGAATATCTGTGCGTCAAGGATGACTACAAAAACAGGGACAATTCAAAAAGCCTTTATCTGCTCAGGGAATATGAGCTGGATAAGGTCGGGGAGCTTGCAGAGAAATACGGCGTGACAATGACTTTGAAGGCTCGGTTCGGCGAAGTTTATCTCTACTCGCTGTCGGAAAATCTTGTTGAGCTTGTGGCTGAAAACGGGGAGACATAAAATGAAAAAAACATCGAAAATCGAAAAGAAAAATCAAAGGGCGCTGTCGGTCATTCTGACGGTGCTTTTGGCGTTTTTTCTCTGCCTGATTTTTTATGTTAATCTCAGCTGTAATCCCGAATACTACGACGGCGATATGTACAGCGATCTGAACTATGCCAAGGAAGCATGGAAGTCGAAATCGCTCTTTTCGCCGAGCTGGATATTCGGAAATCAGACCTATGCCTTTTCAACGCCTGTTCTTGCGGCGTTGCTCTACGGAATGACTTCAAATGTAATCATATCCATGGCGGTTGCCTCGTGCATAATGACCGTGCTGATAGTTTTGTCCTTTGATTGGATGATGAAACCGTTGTATTCCTACAACGAGAGAATGGGCGGCTTTCTGATAATGGCAGGCTTTATTATCGGCAGGAAACATATTGCAGGAAGTCCCAAAGGCGCACAGCTTTTCTTTACAATGGCGAGCTATTATGCAGGTTATCTGATAACCGCTTTCGTAATTTACGGCTGTTATATAAGAATAAGAGACAACTATCCGAAAAAGAAAATTATTCCTGCGGCTCTGCTGTCGGTTGTACTAAGCTTTGCTTCGGGAATACAAAGCCTCAGGCAAACGGCAGTAACGGTTTTGCCGCTTCTTGCCTGTGAGGGATTGCTCACGCTGGATCAGCTGATAAAAAGCAAGAGAATAAAAAATCCGAATACGCTGGTTTTCTCTGCCGCAGTTCTTATATCCAATATAGCCGGACTTATAACGGTAAAGCTGATAAAACCGAATCAGCATCAAATTTTCGGTGAAACCTCCCTGAATTTGAGCTTTGACAATGTTTATCAAAAGGCAGTCGAGGGAGTAAGGGCAATTTTAAGACTGTTTCAGGTTGAAAGAATGCCCTCACCGTTACAATTTGTTTTCACGGCATTTTTTATAATTCTGATTTTATTCGCCATGGTGCTGTGTGCGGTCAATCTTTTCAAAAGAAAAGAGAAGGAATATTCCGATTTTTCCGTGCTGTTTATGTTTTTCTTAGGGATAGTCGGCATATTCCTCATCGGCTTGATAACAAATATTCAGGTAAGAGAGATTTATTATTTTATGCTGTTCCCTCTTATTGCGGTCAGCTCGGCATATATACTGAAAAATCAGGCAAAGCTGAGAAAACCTGTTTATGCTTGTCTGTCGGTTGTTTTTGCGTTTGTTATCGCATATAATTTCGCCGTTACGGCAAAGGAGATAAAAGCAGGCAGGGACACAGAAAGTCCTGCCCACGTTGCGGCACGTTATGCCCTCGATAACCGCTATGAGCATATTTACGCTTCGTTTTCCCGTGCAAGCAATATTGCGATTGCTTCCGAGGATAAGCTTGACCTTGTGTTTATGGAAATCGACCGTGATGAGTTGAGCTTTGAACCGGTAAAATATCTCTGTGTCAAGGATTACTACAAGCTGTGTGACAATTCCAAAACTCTGTATTATTTCACGAAAGAAGACAGAGAAACGGCGAAAGAGCTTGCCGAGAAGCTCGGAGTCAAGCCTGAAGTTGTTGCGGAATTTGAGGACGGAAGCTGTTTTATGCGTATGTCGGAAAATGTCTGCGTTCTTGCACAGCGTGAATATGAAAAAAATAGTGTCTCGGATCAGGGCTGACAACAATATATAGTGACAAAAAATATGAACAAAAATTTTTCTTGAATTTTCCGATAAATAATCAAAAAAACACTTGCAATAAATCAGACCGTATGTTAAACTATTAAAGCATTTGTGACCACCAAGGCGGAAGTATGTCCGCATGGCGGGGTTTAATGCCCAACATTAAAGCGGACGGTCCTCTGGCGGTTTAACCGTTAAGAACGCCTGAAATCTTATGGGAGGTGTCTGTAATGGACGCACTTAAATTAATCGCTCAGGACAGCCTCAAGGCTGACGTTTCTGAGGCAATCAAGGTAGGTAACACTATCAAGATCTGGG
Organism: Acutalibacteraceae bacterium; assembly: GCA_036310785.1. Classification (GTDB taxonomy): domain Bacteria; phylum Bacillota; class Clostridia; order Oscillospirales; family Acutalibacteraceae; genus CAG-488. The sequence goes on along the minus strand of JAXJRE010000287.1, from coordinate 2,716 downwards.
TTAAGATCCGTGAAGGCGAGAGAGAAAGACTCCAGGCTTTCGAGGGTACCGTAATTGCCGTTAAGGGCAGTGGAGTTTCCCAGACATTTACCGTTCGTCGAGTTTCTTACGGCGTTGGTGTTGAGAGGGTTTTCCCCGTTCATTCACCCAATGTTGATAAGATCGAGCTTATCAGAACAGGTAAGGTACGCAGAAGCAAGCTCTACTATCTGCGTGACAGAGTCGGTAAGGCTGCTAAGGTTAAGCAGAGCATCGGCTAAGAAAATTGAGCTGAGGGGTATGGCGGTGGTTCCATGCCCTTTTGTTTTTTATTAAACCAACGGTCTTTGACCGATTTTATATAAGGAGGTAATTCAATGTTATTAAGCAGACGTAATATTCAGGAAGACTGGAACGAATACCTCAAAAACGGAATGACTCCCGAACAGGCGCAGAAGGAACGCTCACGCTGGATCAAGGTCTATGACCTTTTCAGCTCTGTCGTAACGGCTCTGGTGCTGATCTTCGTCATCTTTACCTTTATCTGCCGCCCGGCGAGCGTTGTGGGAACTTCAATGGTGCCGACTCTTCAGGACGGAGACTGGCTCGTGACCGTTCCGAAAAGCGAATATAATTACGGCGATATCGTTATCATCACTCAGCCGAATGTGTTCAATGAGCCGATTGTTAAAAGAATTATCGCAACCGAGGGGCAGACGGTTGACATCAACTTTGTCTCAGGTCAGGTGTTCATTGACGGCGAGGAGATCGAAGAGCCGTACATTGCCGAGCTGACACGCCGTTCGGGTGACGTAACCTTTCCTCTGATCGTGCCCGAGGGCAAGGTCTTTGTCATGGGTGACAACAGAATGCACTCCACCGACAGCCGATACACGGACATAGGCTTTATTGACACACGCTACATTCTCGGAAAGGCGACCTTCCGCCTGCTTCCGTTCGGCGATATGAATATCTACGAGAATTTTCAACCGAGTGCCGAAGAATAATTCAAAGGGACGGTAACAAAAATGAATGAAATAAATGAAAATGAGAATAATGCGATTGCAGAGGAAAGACCGAGAGGCTCTTTTATCTATGAAACGGTTTCGGTTTTCGTCACGGCATTGGTTATAATTGCGGTGATGTTCACTTTCTTTGTGCGCTTTGTCGGAGTTGACGGCGAATCTATGATGCCGACGCTCAACAACAGTGATTGGCTGATCGTTTCCACGGTGAACACGGACATTGAGCAGGGCGACATTGTTATCAGCACCCAGCCGAACGAGTTCAACGAACCGCTTGTCAAGCGCGTTATCGCCAAGGGCGGACAGACGGTTGACATTGATTTTCAGACGGGCAAGGTCTATGTTGACGGCGAGGAGCTGAACGAGCCGTATATTGCCGAGCCGACGCACGCCATGGAGGGCAATACATTTCCTATGGTCGTTCCCGAGGGGAAGCTATTTCTTATGGGTGACAACAGGAACAATTCTACAGACAGCCGTTCACCGATGGTCGGCTGTGTTGACGAGAGGTACGTCCTCGGCGTTGCAAAATGCAGATTGATGCCGAATTTCACGGTGTTTAAATAATCAGGATTTTTTCGGTCGGATCGTTCGGTTCGGCCTTTTTTTAAAGGGGGATTTCCTATGGGCGATTTTCAAAAGCAAACGGTACAGTGGTTTCCGGGACATATGGCGAAAACGAGACGGCTTATCAAGGAGAGTCTCACCCGTGTGGACTGCGTGACGGAAATTCTGGACGCAAGGATTCCTCTTTCAAGCCGAAATCCCGAAATAGGCGAGATCACCGCAGGTAAGCCGAGAATAATCCTGCTCAACAAATGCGATATGGCTGATGAAAAGGTCACGGCGGACTGGATAAAATATTTCCGTTCAACAGGTGCCGAGGCTCTCGCCGTGGACTGCCGTTCGGGTAAGGGGCTGAATGCTTACACGCCCCTCGTCCGCAAGGTGCTTGCCGAAAAGATCAAGGCGAACACCGAAAGGGGAATGGCAGGCAAGGCTCTCAGAGTGATGGTCGTCGGTATCCCGAACACGGGAAAATCCTCTTTCATAAACAAGATGGCAGGCAGGGTGCGTGCCAAGGTTGCCGACCGCCCCGGAGTTACAACGAGCAACCAGTGGTTTTTTATCGGCAACGGAATTGAATTGCTCGATACTCCCGGCGTACTCTGGCCTAAGTTTGACGATCCCGTTGTCGGCGACAGACTTGCTTTCATCGGCTCGGTCAAGGACGCTGTCCTCGACATTGAAACAATGGCGGTCAGACTTCTTGACGTTCTGCGTGACGGTTATCCCGACCGCCTTACCGAAAGATATAAAATTGATAATTTTGACGGTCTTCAGTCGTGGGAGATCCTTGAGCTGATCGGCAGAAAAAGAGGTATGCTGATAAGCGGCGGCGAGGTCAACACCGAGCGAGCCTCGGTCATGCTCCTTGATGAGTACAGAGGGGGAAAACTTGGGCGCATCTCCATGGAATTTCCCCCCTCTTGACGGATCTTTTTCCGTAATACAGCCCAAATCTCTCTTGCCAATATTTATATTGGCGGCGAGAACTTTGAACTGTCTGACGAAAAAATATCTCGTCAAATTAGACGGTAGACTTGAGAAATGAGGTTTTAGACGATAAAGCTTTAAAATTTGCTGAAACTATGCAAGGCTTCCCCTTGAGGGGAAGCTCCGCCGAAGGCGGTGATGAGGTGGAGTAGGTC
>JAXJRE010000286.1:0-3445 GCA_036310785.1 Acutalibacteraceae bacterium | reverse complement strand
GTTTCTATTGCTTCGCAATTGCCCTTTTCGATCCTCTTCTGAATAAAAAAACAGAAACCATATGCTTGCGCAATGATTTCTGTTTTTTGGTGGAGACGAAGAGGATCGAACTCTCGACCTTACGGATGCGAACCGTACGCTCTCCCAGCTGAGCTACGCCCCCGTGTTTTTGACACAAACAATTATATTCTTTCTCTTTGATTTTGTCAAGATTTTTTAAGCTTATCCTCATCAAATCCTCATCTAAAATCGCCCGTCGGCAAAATTTACTCTTTCTTTTCTGTCAATTCATACATTTTTAAAAATTAAATGAAAAAATAATTGCGTAAACAATGCAAAATTCGCCATAAAAGCATTTGCTTTTGCTGTAATTCGTGTTATAATGTGAAAAGATGATAATTGGGGGAATATTTCACCGATCGTCTTTTAAATGAGAAAGGATTGTTTTTATGGCTGAAAAAACAAAGAAAATGAAGCTGAATTACGGCAAAACTCTTATCATAGGCTTTGCCTTTATGGCTTCCTCAATCGCATGGGGCGTTTACGACCCGTATATAACAACACTGCTCAACAAGATCCTCGGCGAGTCTGAGCTTATCGCAAGCTGGAGCGCAAAGCTTGTTGAGAAATTCCCGATCCTGCTTGAATTTATGCAGGCTCAGGGCGAGAATGTCGGTTCGGCGGCAACGGGATTTACCCTTGTTCCGCTTTTCATCGGTGTCATAATGACCTTTGATAACATTTTCGGCGTTATCTTCCAGCCGACCTTCGGCAAGATCTCCGACAGGTGTCATACCCGCATCGGTAAGCGTAAACCCTTTATCCTTGTCGGCGCACCTCTGGCGGCGATAGTTTTTGCAATCATTCCGAGAGTTGCTCTCAGCGAAAGCGGTAGCGTTTCCGCAATGATGATCTGCATCATTCTTTTCGTTTTCATAATGTCGTTCTGGCGTGCGCCCTGCGTTGCGCTTATGCCCGACCTTACACCCCCGGCTCTGCGAAGCGAGGGTAACTCGGTCATCAACCTCGTCGGCGGTGTCGGCAGTCTGCTTGCTTTGCAGGCGGCAACCATTGTTTGCGCCATCGGCGGCTGGGACAAGAAAACTCAGGAGAACGAATACATTCCCTATGTCTTCCTTTTCGCTTCCGTTGTTATGATAATCTGCACGCTCATTGTTGCGTTCTTTGTCAAGGAGCCCGACAGCCGTCTCAAGGTCGAGATGCAGAAGAATATGGAAAACGACGCAAAGGCAAAGCGCAAGGCTGAAAAAGAGGCGGCAAAGAAAGAAAAAGCACGTCTCAAGGCAATCAAGCTCACAAAGGGCGAAAGGATCAGCCTTATTGCAATGCTTGCAGGACTTTTCTTCCTTTTCTGCGGTGCAAATGCAATCCAGACCTTCTTCGCTCTCTTTGCGGCTGAAATTCTCGGCAAGTCGAGCGGTGAGGCTACTTCGATGCTCACCATCTTTGCTGTATCTACAGCTATCGGAGCAATTCCGGCAGGCATACTCGGCAGAAAATTCGGCAGGAAAAAGACTATTTTAGCCGGTCTTACAATGTTCATTGCCGCTTTTGCCGCTTACCTTGTTGTAAACGGTCTCGGTGGAAATGCAATGGCTCTTGTATATGTCGCTCTTGTTGTCGGCGGATTTGCAAATATGCTTATCACGGTCAACACACTTCCGCTTGTTCTTGAGATCGGCGGACTTGACAAGGTCGGCACATTCACAGGCTACTACTACACAGCGACATTCTCGGCTCAGATCGCAACGCCGATCGCTTACGGTATTGTCCGTATGCTTACGGGAACCTACGGTTCGCTGTTCTACTATTGCCCGATCTGCTTCATATTTTCGCTTCTCTGCATCCTCTTTGTCCGTCACGGCGAGTCGGAGGAAATCACGGAAGAAGTTATCAAGGAAGCAAGACTGGCAGACGACTAATTTCCCATTGACGGGATTGGAGGAATATTTTAAATGAGTGAAACACTTCTCAAGGTGAGAGACCTCAAAAAGAGCTACGGCGACCACGCTGTTCTCAAGGGCGTTTCTTACGACATTGCACAGGGCAAGATCGTCGGTCTGCTCGGTCCTAACGGCTGCGGCAAGACCTCGATGATAAAGTCCATCGTCGGACTCATCAACGACTATGAGGGCAAGATCCTTATCAACGGCAAGGCCCCAGGTGTGGAGTCCAAAAAGGTTATCGCATATCTTCCCGAAAAGAACTATCTTCCGGCATGGATGACGCCGAAAAGCGCAATTAAATATATGGCGGATTTCTACGATAACTTCGATATGCAAAAGGCTCTTGAAATGGCGGCAAGGTTTGAGCTTCCGATGAAGCAGAAGATTAAAACCATGTCAAAGGGACAGCAGGAGAAGCTTCAGCTCCTTCTCGTAATGAGCAGAAAAGCCGACCTCTATATTCTTGACGAGCCTCTCGGCGGTGTTGACCTTGTTTCAAGAGAGTTTATTCTCGACACGATTATGAAAAACCATGCCGAGAACTCAACGATTTTGCTTTCAACTCACCTTATCTACGACATTGAAAAGGTGCTTGACCGTGTGCTTATGGTCAAGGACGGCAGACTTGTCGTAAATACAGACGTTTCTAAGATTACGGAAGACGGCAAAACCGTCGAGGATCTGTTCAGGGAGGTGTTCAGCAATGTTGGGTAAGCTTCTGAAGCATGAATTTCTTGCCACGGGCAGGATCATGGGCGCACTTTACGCCGTCGTCGGAATAATTATGGCGTATGTGCTCGGCTCTTACTACATTTCCAAGGACACCGCCTCAACGGGACAGATGCTCGGAATTATGGTGCTTTTGCTGATTTCTTCGTGCAGCTTCTTCCTCACGGCTGTTGTGATGATTACCAATTTTCAGAAATCGCTTTACGGCGATCAGGGATATTTGAGCTTCACGCTCCCTGTCAAGGGCTCGTCGCTCCTTATTTCTAAAATTCTTGTTTCGACGGTTTGGTTCATAGCCGCTTTCGTATGCCTTATGGGTACGGCGGCGATCAGCTTCTTCGTTATCAAGGAGGACGTTATCGGCGAGGATACCTTTGCGACCATCGAGTCGCTTTTGCCGATATTCCTTGAGGGCAAGTCGATCTCGACAGTTCTCACGACCGTTGTTCTGATGATGGTGGGTTATTTTCTGCGTTTTGCGGTTATCACGATTGCTATGTATTTTGCAATCTCCCTTGCAAACACACGTCATTTCCAGAAGCATTATCTGCTCTGGACGATCGTGTTTACGGTTGTAATTCTTTTTGCGGTTGCAAATATTTCCGAGATTATCTCGAATAGAATAGTTTTCGGTCTTTCTATTGTCGGCAACAAGCTTTCGGTTATTACAAGCTTTGCCGAAGCCGGTATAGGAGCAAGCTATATTGATCTTGTTTCCATAATAGTCTACCTTCTTTTCGGAGTAGGTC
>JAXJRE010000285.1:0-9972 GCA_036310785.1 Acutalibacteraceae bacterium | reverse complement strand
TTCTCAGGAAAAGAAATCTTGTCTTGCAATTCATTGCCGCAGAAGCTGTCGGCTGTTTTTTTCGTTCACCGGCGGAGAGCGTTGAAAGCTCATCTTTTGAAAGAACGGAAACATCGCCCACAACTCCGTCAACGCTTTTTTCAAGCTCTTTTTTCAGGTCGGATTTTTCCCAATCCGAGGATTTGCCGAACGGTGCAAAATCAACAATATATTCGCTTTGGAGCACCTCACCGTTTTCGGATACAACTCTCCAAAGAAGCTGTTCGCCGTCATAAGTTCCGCAAAGCACATAGTCCCCTTTTTTCAGCTCCGTCTCATGACCGCCGTGAATCGGGTATCCGTAATTGACCGTTTTAAACAAGGCAGAATACAGCTTGTCCTTTGCGGTAAGGTCAACAATTCCCGTTACAAGAAACAATGCGGCAAACAGACAGCACAAAGCTGTCAGCACCCGTTTGATTTTCATATTATTCCCCCGAAAGCACATCAGAACTGAGCTTTCAGCTCCTCAACCTTATCTGTATGCTCCCACGGGAGGTCGATATCCGTTCTGCCGACATGACCGTATGCCGAGGTCTCGGTATAAATCGGTCTGCGGAGATCAAGCTCATCGATGATTGCCGCAGGACGAAGATCAAAGACTTTCTTAACTGCCTTTGCAAGCTCCTCGTTTGAGTGAACTCCCGTACCGAAGGTATCAACCATAACGGAAACGGGCTTTGCAACGCCGATTGCGTATGCAAGCTGGATCTCACACTTTCTTGCAAGTCCTGCCGCAACAATATTCTTTGCAATGTAACGGCACATATATGCCGCCGAGCGGTCAACCTTTGTCGGATCCTTACCGCTGAAAGCTCCGCCGCCGTGACGTGAATATCCGCCGTAGGTGTCAACGATGATCTTACGTCCCGTAAGTCCCGAATCGCCCTGAGGACCGCCCGTTACAAAGCGGCCTGTCGGATTGACAAAAATCTTAGTGTTCTCGTCAATAAGATCGGCGTCAACCGTCGGTCTGATAACCTTTTCAATGATATCCTTACGGATCTGATCGAGTTCAACATCTGCGCTGTGCTGTGAGGAAACAACGATAGCGTCAATTCTGACGACCTTATCATCGTCGTATTCAACTGTGACCTGAGTTTTTCCGTCCGCTCTGAGATAGGGCAAATCGCCGTTCTCCCTCTCCTCGGTCAGCTTGAGGGCGAGCTTGTGGGCAAGTGAAATCGGCATAGGCATAAGCTCGGGAGTTTCGTCGCAGGCAAAGCCGAACATCATTCCCTGATCGCCTGCACCGTTGAGGTTGTATTTTTCCTCCTCGCCGCCTTTAAGCTCAAAGGAAGCGTCAACGCCCATTGCAATATCGGGCGACTGCTTGTCAAGAGAAGTGATGATGGCGCAGGTATTGCCGTCAAAGCCCTTGTCTGCGCTGTCATAACCGATGTCGCAGATCGCCTTTCTTGCGATGGCCGGAATGTCAATGTTTGCGGTGGTCGAGATCTCGCCCATTATAAGCACCATACCCGTTGTGCAGCAGGTCTCGCAGGCTACACGGCCGTTCGGATCCTGAGCAAGAATAGCGTCAAGCACCGAATCGGAAATTCGGTCGCAGATTTTATCGGGATGTCCCTTAGTTACTGATTCTGATGAAAAAAGATGTTTTGCCATTTTAAAATACCTCCGTTTAAGTGACTTCTGTTAATCGTAAAAAAACACCCTCGGCAAAAACCGAGAGCGTAAATAGCCTTATCTTTCGGTTACACCGCAGGATTTAGCACCTTGCCTTTGGCAGGTTGCCGAGCTTCACAGGGCCTGTTCCCTCAGCTGCTCTGAATAAGGGTGTTTCGTATTACGAAAACTATTAAATTGCACTAAAGATTATATACTATAACATTGTAATAGTCAAGAGTAAAATAATACTAATTATCGTTTTTAGTTGGAAATTTGTGTATTTTCAGGAGCAGATGGAGTTCGTCTAAGGTCTGACGTCTGCAATCTAACGTCTTTTCCGGCCTTCCCCTTGAGGGGAAGGTGGCACAACCGTAGGTTGTGACGGATGAGGTGTAATGGAATTTCATCAAACTTACTCCACCTCATCACCGCCTGCGGCGGAGCTTCCCCTCAAGGGGAAGCCTTGGAAAATATATGCAAACTTTAAAGCTTTATCGTCTAACATCTAACGTCTGAAATCTAATGTCTAATATGTGGGCGATTTTACTCAAACTTTTTTATCCTATTATCATATCTTGGTGCTTATCCAAAAACCTCACATCAACGACTGCCTTGACATATATTCCGTCGGGGCGGTAGTCCTCCTTGAGCATAACGCCCTCCTCACGGATATAATTGACAAGTCCGCCGTCGCTGTACGGAATGAGAAGCTCCGCTTTTTTTCTCGTCAGAGGAAGCGAAAGCTGAATTTTCGCAAGAAGATTGCCGATTCCTTCGCCCGTCTTGGCGGAAATCATAACGAACTCACCCTGAGCAGGGAGAACGAACGAGCCGCCGCAGAGGTCGCATTTGTTCAGGACGGAAATTATCGGTTTATCGGCACAGCCGAGAGCCGCAAGCAAATTCATCGTAACATTCAAATGCTCCGTGCAATGCTCATCGGACGCATCGCAGATGTTGAGAATAACGGTTGCGTTCGCCGCTTCCTCAAGAGTTGAGCGGAAAGCGTCAACAAGCTGATGCGGAAGCCGCCTGACAAGACCTACTGTGTCGATGAGCATTACCGTCCTGCCGTCGGGCAAGGTCAGCGCACGTGAGGTCGGATCAAGGGTTGCAAAAAGCTTGTTTTCGGCAAGCACTCCTGCATTCGTCAGCGTGTTCATAAGTGTTGATTTGCCTGCATTGGTGTAGCCGACTATTGCTACCGTCTCCACCCCGTCCTTTTCACGTCGGGTACGGAGATTTTCTCTGCGCTTCGCTATCTGAACAAGCTCCTCCTGAAGGCTCTGTATTCTTCGGCGGATATGCCGTCTGTCGCTTTCGAGCTTGCTTTCACCCGGGCCTCTTGTTCCGATGCCGCCGCCGAGACGTGACATCTGAGTACCCTTTCCGCCGAGCCTCGGCAGGGAATATTTAAGCTGTGCAAGCTCGACCTGAATTTTACCCTCGTTGCTCCTTGCTCTTGCCGCAAAAATATCGAGGATCAGAGTTGTTCGGTCGATTACTCTGACGTCGGTTTCGTCCTCAATGTTCCTCTGCTGAGAGGGAGTAAGCTCTCCGTCAAAAATCAGCAGATCAACATCGTTCGCTTCGGTAAAGCTCTTTATTTCTTCAAGTCTGCCCGATCCGACATAGGTTGCCGTGTCAGGCTTGTCTCTTTTTTGAATTATCTTTGCCGCAACAACGGCTCCTGCCGTCCTTGCAAGCTCCTCCAATTCATCCATTGAAACCTCGGCGTCATAAAGTCCCGTGTCTATACCGACAAGGACGGCTACCTCGGGTTCAACGCTGTTTTCAAAAAATTCCATTCATCAATAACCTTTCGGATTGTTTTTTTGCCATCTCCACGAATCCTCGCACATCTTGTCGAGTCCTCTTTCGGCAGTCCAGCCAAGCTCCTCCTTCGCCTTTGACGGATCGGAGTAGCAGACGGCAAGATCACCGGGACGGCGGGGAACGATCTCATATTTCACCTCTGCGCCGCTCGCCTTTTCAAAGGCTTTCACAACGTCAAGCACGCTGTAACCGACGCCCGTGCCGAGATTGTAGATATTCACACCTTTTGTTTCGGTTACCTTTTCGACCGCCTTGATGTGTCCGAGCGCAAGATCGACAACATGGATATAGTCACGCACACCCGTTCCGTCGGGAGTGTCGTAATCGTCGCCGTAAACGCTCAAATGGTCAAGCTTGCCGATCGCAACCTGTGTGATATAAGGCATAAGATTGTTCGGAATACCGTTCGGATTTTCTCCTATTCTGCCGCTCTCGTGCGCTCCGATAGGATTGAAATAGCGGAGAAGCGCAATGCTCCACTCGTTGTCGGAGGTGTAAAGATCCTGCAAAATAAGCTCGATCATATACTTCGTCGTACCGTATGGATTGGTAGTACCGCCGATCTGCATCGTCTCCTTGAGCGGAGAGGGGTTGTTCATTCCGTAGACCGTGGCAGAGGAACTGAACACAATTTTCTTACAGCCTGCGTCACGCATCGCCATACAGAGATTGACTGTTCCGCTGATATTGTTTTCGTAATATTCAAGCGGCTTTTGAACGCTTTCGCCGACCGCTTTAAGTCCTGCAAAATGAATTACAGCATCAATCTTATGCTCGGCAAAAACCTTATCAAGACCTTTGCGATCTCTGATATCACATTCACAGAAATCAAAATCCTTGCCTGTAAGCTCTTTTATTCGGCTGAGCACCTCGGGAGAGCTGTTGTAAAAATTATCGAGTATAACCACCTCATAGCCTGCGTTCAGAAGTTCCACGCAGGTATGAGATCCGATGTAGCCTGCTCCGCCCGTTACCAAAATTTTCATAATATCACCCTGATTGACAAATTTTTTCATATACTGTAATATTATATATGTTTTAAAAACAAAATGCAACATCAAAGAGGTAATTATGAATAATTTATCGGATATAAATGTAATAAAATCCGTTCTTCAGCGGCACGGCTTCACCTTTTCCAAGGCACTCGGTCAGAATTTCATCATCAATCCCGGCGTGTGTCCCCGTATCGCCGAGGAGGGCGGAGCGGAAAAAGGAGTCGGAGTGCTTGAGGTCGGCGCAGGAATAGGCGTGCTCACCGCAGAGCTTGCAAAGCGTGCTGACAAGGTGGTCTGCGTTGAGCTTGACACAAGGCTTTTGCCCGTTCTCGATGAAACCCTCGGAGAGTTTGACAACGTGAAGATCATCAACAGCGATATCCTCAAGGTCGATCTGCATAAAATTCTCGAAGAAGAATTCGGGAATATGCCGGTAGTAGTTTGCGCCAATCTCCCCTACTATATAACATCTCCCGTTATAATGCGTTTGCTCGAAAGCAGGCTGAATATTGAATCGGTAACGGTAATGGTGCAGAAAGAAGCGGCGGCAAGGCTCTGCGCCGAGGTCGGATCAAGAAATTCGGGGGCGGTCACCGTAGCTGTCAACTACTATGCCAAAGCGCAAAAGCTTTTTGACGTTTCACGAGGCTCGTTTATGCCCTCGCCGAATGTTGACAGCGCAGTCATCAGGCTTGATATTCTTCCCGAACCGCCGATACATGTCAGCGACGAGAAATTTTTCTTTTCAATGGTCAGGTCGGCTTTCAGCCAGCGCAGAAAAACCGCTTCAAACGGCATCAGCGCAGGCACGGGTATTCCGAAAGCGACCGTAACCGAAGCGATCGAAGCCGCAGGTCTTCCCCCTGCCGTCAGAGCTGAGGCTCTGACAATGGAACAGCTCGGTACGCTTTGTGAAGAACTGAAAAAAAGAGCATAAAATATGGGTTGTCGCACTAAGCGGCAACCCCTGTTTTTTATACTAAAGCCGGCTGTTTTTCCTCTGTTTTCTCCACATCGAATAACTTCGTGAAATTGATAAGGAACAGCAGAAGATATACAGCCCACATCGGCAGGCTTTCGATTATTCCGTTCTTGCCTACCGTTGCAAGAAGAACGAGCATTGTCAGGAGAACTGCGGCGAAGATGACGGCGGCTGCGATGAACCTTTTGTCCCGTGTTTTCGCCATATGCAAAAGAAACATTAAAATCGGAGCGGCACAGCCGAACGCAAAAACAAGTGCGCCCGTCCAATGCGACATACATCTGAGCGAATTGAGTATAAGCTCCTCGCCTGCCGACGGAACGTTGATCGTCACAAACATTGCCGCACAGCCGATCGAGCCGCTGATTATGCCTGCCCTGTTGCTGTAATCATACTTGCGGTACATATAAAGCGTGTTCACAAAAATTGATATCGGCGCAAAAATGCCCCACATTTTAAAATGCCACGGATAGTCAAGACCTATCATACTTGCCGTGTAATCAAACGGATTTTTGAAAAAGCCGTACCATGTTATAAACACACAGCCGAAAACAAGGCTGACGAGTGCAAAAAGCCTTGAGCCTTTGCTCTCCTTGCCGTACATATATCGGTTAAGATAATAAATATACGAAAGCATTATCAGGCAGGATACGGCTACCCACAAAGGATAGTATATCGGATTGGTCATGCCCGTGTCGGCGGCAGGATATGTATCCGCTTTCATAAAGAAACACATCCATACTGCATAAACAGCCGTGAACACAAGCCACATTATCGAATAACCTTTTGAATACTTCTTTTTATTATCTGACATAAAAACTCCTCCTCATTTCAATTATACATTGAAAGAGGAGGATTGACAACTATTTTTTTCTGAGAGCTTTAAAAAATTCCGAAAGAAGTTCGGCACATTCATCTTTTTTAACACCCGACACAATTTCGGGCTTATGGTTATACGGAAGCTCGAAAAGATTTACCACGCTTCCGCAGGAACCTGCCTTATTGTCCGAAGCTCCGTAAACGAGTCGCTTTATACGACTGTTTATTATTGCACCCGTACACATCGGACAGGGCTCAAGCGTGACATACATATCGCATTGCCACAGTCTCCAGCCGCCGAGCGTTCGGCAAGCCTCGTTGATCGCCTCGATCTCGGCGTGAGCGAGAGCGTTTTTGCTTTTTTCACGGCGGTTTCTTCCCGTTCCGACTATCCTGTCCCCAAGAACGACCACGGCACCGACAGGGACTTCACCCTCCTGCGCCGCCTCTTTTGCCAGAGCGATCGCCTGATCCATAAAGTATTCGTTATTCATTTTCAGCCCTTACCTTGACGCTACAGACATAATCATCACAAAGTACATTATAAAAAACGATGCGATGACCGTCGCCACTATCGAAAAAGTGTACATTCCGCTTTTGGTAATTCTTGTATCCTTTTTTGCGTTTAAAGATCCTTTTATCAGAAGGAACGCAATCAGAGCGACCGAAAAAATCGTGACCAGCGTGCCTATTCCCGACTTAACCTTGGTAAAGGAAAGCGAAGTCATAAGGCAGATCAGAATTGAAATAACGATCGACGGAGTGCAGAAAAATGTCGAATACCTCAGCGATCCGCTCATTTCATTGCTGTCCTTTTGAAGCTTTTCGGGCTTCATTTTAGCAAAGAGGATAAATGCGATAAGTCCGACAACAAGTATTGCACCCTCAATCGCATAGTAGAAAAGCATATCGTTTTCCGAGTGATTCGTATAATAAATCGAGATTACAACTGCGGAAAGATTATTAAGACTGTGAATCGCAACCGACGTCCAGATTGAATTGGTTACGATTGCAAAATAGCCGAGCGCAAGACCTGCAACAAAAGCAAACGGAATCTGCACCATATTGCCGTGCAGAATTGCAAAGAGAACTGCCGAAGCAACGATTGCAAATCTGTCGCCGAATTTTCTCAGCGGCTGCATAACAACGCCCCTCATTGCAAACTCCTCAACGAGCGGAGGAACAACGGCATAGGCTATAACCTGAAGAAAATACCCCGGAAGCGTAGTCGGATCAAGGCTGTCCGGTGATTCGAAGTCAACTCCCGTCATACTGAAAAAGGCAGAAATAAAGGAAGTGGCTCTGTCTCCGAGAGAACAAACAAGAAGACCGACAAAAACGGAATAAACGAAAAGCTCCTTTGACTTTGGCAGTTCAAAAATATCAACGCTGTTCTTATCCTCCCGATCATACAGAAGATAGACAAAAACAAACGGAAGAAGCACATACAGCAACGGAGCGATCGCGCTGATTCCCGTCTGGAAAAGAGCGTCGGAATTATAAAGCGATTCCAGCCCGAAAAATTTCAGAATGAACACGAACACATACTGCATCAACGTGAAGCTAATCATTCCGCAGCCGATGACAAAGCCGAGCCGACGAAGCTTTTTGACCTTATTGTCAAACAGAGGATTGTATCCGCCGAACATATTATAAAGGTTTTGATAATATGAATACTGATTATCCATATCGCACCTCTTTCCGATTTTTATTTATACATTATATCCTATAATTATTTAATTATCAAGGCGGTAAACTGTTAACTTTTTGAAAACAAATTTACTTAGACTAATATATGTCTTGTTTTTTGCGGTATTTTAATGTATAATTGGTTTACAAAAAATAAGGAGATGGTTCCATGGATCCAATTAAGGTAGATTTCACCGGCGGAGGCGCCGATAAAGGTCCCGATAAAAAGACCGGCGTTGTCATTCCTCCCGAAAGAAAAGGCCTTAAAATAATTATCAACATCATTCTGACTCTTGTGTTCGGCGGCATTTTGTATTATTTTATGCTTCCCGTTCTGAATTTCAAGGACATCAAGCTTTACTTTTTCCTCGGCGCACTTTTCGTTTTCTACTGTGTGGTCAATTTCGTCACCAGCGGAGCGCTCAAAACTCCCGACTATACACCGTATGCCAAGAAATCGTCGCTTGTTCCGAAGATCCTTCTCGGAGTCACCGTTGCCGTTGCCGCAATAGGTATGCTTGTTTCGTCGGTATTCTTCCGTGCTTCAAGCTATTCAAAGATCATCGACGTTAAGACGGGCGATTTTGCGACCGATGTTACCGAAGCGGATTTTTCGACCGTTCCCGTAATCGACGAGAGCACGACCTCGGTTATGGCGGAGAGAGCGCTTTCCGATCTTTCAAATCTCGGCTACGTTTCGCAGTTCACGGTTCAGCCGAAGTATTTCCAGATCAACTACCACGACACACCCGTCAGAGTATCTTCCCTCCAGTATTCCAACATCATCAAGTGGCTCACCAATGCAAAGAACGGTCTGCCGGCTTATGTTATAGTTGACGCAAGAACTCAGAAATCAACCCTTGTAGAGGTTAAGGAAGGAATTAAATATTCCACAGCCGACCATTTCTCACACTATGTAACACGTCATGTACGTTTTCAGTATCCGACCTATCTTCTTGACGAGCCGACCTTTGAGATCGACGAGACCGGCCACCCCTACTGGATATTCGCAAAGCTTGACAAGACGATCGGTCTTTTCGGCGGTACGGACGTTACGGGTGCTATCATTGTTGACAGCGTTACGGGCGAATGTTCCGAATATACTATTGACGAGATCAGAACAAAGAGCGAGCTTGAATGGATCGACCGTGTATATTCCGCAAGCCTGCTTGTTGAACAGTACAACTACTACGGAAAATACCAGAGAGGCTTCTGGAATTCCGTTCTCGGTCAGAAGGACACATATTCAACCACAGAGGGTTATTCCTATGTCGCAATGAACGACGACGTTTATATGTACACGGGCGTTACATCGCTGACAAACGACGAATCTCTCACAGGCTTTGTCCTCATCAATCAGCGTACCAAGGACGCCACATATTACAGCACCTCGGGCGCAAAGGAGACCTCGGCGCAGTCCTCGGCAGAGGGACTTGTTCAGCAGTATGAATACGAGGCTTCGTTCCCGCTTCTTCTAAACATTGACGGCGAGCCGACCTACTTTATGTCGCTCAAGGATTCCAGCAAGCTCGTCAAGGGCTATGCTATGATAAACGTAGGTCAGTATTCGATCGGCGCAACGGGCAACACGCTCACAAGCTGTATTGAGGCCTATGTCGCAGAGCTTGCAAAGAACAACATCAAGGTCAGCGTTGACACGGAGAACATCAGCGACGACAGCGGCAGCACCGAGCAGAAGAACATCACCGTAACAGGTAAGGTCACCGACATCAGAACGGCGGTCATCGGCGGCGAGAGCGTTTATTACATCAAGCTCGACTCCTCCGAGAGCTACTATTCGGTCAAGGCGGCAGACTTTGAGAGCGTTGTCCTCGTCAACAACGGCGACACAGTTACACTCACAGTCACCTCCGACAGCGGTAAAATTATTCCTGTTTCAGGGCTGAAATAAAGAATAACAGTTGAACATTAAAAACGACTGCAGGTAATCCAAAAGGATAATCCTGCGGTCGTTTCTTGTTT
>JAXJRE010000284.1:0-9389 GCA_036310785.1 Acutalibacteraceae bacterium | reverse complement strand
GGGTATCTCACAGCGTACATTGTGACCTACATCGGGATAGTAACGGATAGGATATTTCAAATCAATCGAACGGCGCATTGTATCAAGCGTGAACGGATGATTCGGGCCGTAGACAACACCGTCGATCTCCTCGGGCAGCTTAGCCATTTCTTTAATAAATCTGTCGCCCCAGTCAGCGTATTCGTGCGGTGCCTGAGCAGACGGCCAAAGCTCCATATCCGGGAAGTGCTTGTTCAGCTCCCTCTTTACGGTCTTACAGCGCTTGAAAAAGTCCTCCGCCTGCAGGTCGCCCGGATCGCCTCCCGGAGGGAAAAAGATATTGAACTCAGGAATATCCTTGCAGGTTTCAACAAGATATTCCGCACTGTCATCGTCGCTTCGCTTGCTTGTAAAAGGACTCCACATTGAAAAATCTATATCGAGCCTCTGACAGATAGCCGACTTGAGCTTTGTAATCTCCTCAAAGCTGTATTTCATCAGCTCCGTCGGCTTCTCGTCCTTGCCGAGACAGCCCTCGACCGTGTTCAAACCGAACATCATAAGCTCTCTTATATATCTTTCGTACTGCTTCTCGTCCCACGCCTCATATGTATTGTTCATATCGGTGTAGCTGAGCTGATGACCTCTGACCGGCATATACGGCGAATAGTCGCCGCTGATATCCTTAGTCAGCACAAGCTCGCCGTCACGGACGACGCTCTTTCTGAGAAACATCGAGTAGCCGTAAATAAGACTGCGGAGACGGTGTGCCGTGACGGTTATTTTTTTGCCGTCCTGCTCAATGCGGAAATCCTCGCTGTCGCTCTCGTCAACAAGCTTCAGTTCAATATAACATTCGCCCTCGGGCTTGCTTGCAATAACGGGAGTCTTACCTGTTCTCATTTCAAGCTCCTCGGTCAGAAGCTCTGCGGCAAAAACTTCCTTTTCCTTTGACGCAGATATCAAAATATCCTTAAAAACATATTTCAAATCATCACGACCTTGATTATTTTATTGATTTAGTATATCATAAACTAAGTTGACTAAGCAATAGAAAGCGATGAAATAATGACCGAAAAAATAAACGAAAATAACGTATGGAATTCGTTAAAGGAAACAAAGCTTCCGATCGTAATTTACGGAATGGGCAACGGTGCGGATATGATAATTGACAGGCTCGAAGCACTAGGAATAAGCGTTGCGGATATTTTTGCAAGCGATGAATTTGTCAGAGGTCACTCTTTCCGTGGAAAACGGGTGCTCAAATACTCCGAGGTCACGGAAAAATACGGTGATTTTGTCATAGTTATGGCCTTTGCCGTTCACGACAGAAAAATGCTTGAGCGTGTACGGGAGCTTTCGAAAAAGCATACCCTGTATTTCCCTGACGTGCCCGTTGTCGGCGACGGTGTTTTTACAAGAGAATATGTCGAGGAGCATAACGCAGAATTTGACGAAGCCTACTCTCTTCTGAGCGACGAAAAATCCAGAAAAAGTTTTATAGATATTCTCAATTTTAAAGTCAGCGGAAGGGTTGAATATCTCTTTGCCTGCGAGATCGAAAAAGATTATATTTACCGCAACTATCTCCGCCTCGGCTCTGAGGAAATACTGATGGATCTCGGCGCATATGACGGCGACACGGTCAGGGAATTTCTCGAAGCGACCGACGGAAAATACAGAAAGATATATGCCGTCGAAGCCGACAGAAAAAATTACAGCAAGCTCACGGAAAAGACGGTCGGACTTGAAAATATCGAGACCTTTAATCTTGCCGTATGGGACAAAAAGGATATCCTGCTTTTTGAAAAAAAGAAAGGCAGAAACTCAAAGCTTTCCTCTTCGGGCAAAACGGAAATCCCCGCCGACAGCGTTGACAACATTCTCGGCGGCAGAGAGATAACCCTTTTGAAAATGGATATCGAGGGAAGCGAAGAAAAAGCTCTGATCGGTGCAGAAAAAACGATCCGCCGTTACAGACCTAAGCTCTATGTCTGCGCTTATCACCGCAACAGCGATATGTTCATTTTGCCGAAAAAGATTCACGAGCTTTGTCCCGAATATAAAATTCATTTTGCACATCATCCGTATGTCCCTGCGTGGGAATCGAATTTTTATTGTGATATTGATTAAAATTTCACTTCGTGGTATAATTAAGAGCATTTATAAATAAGGACGTGAATAAATGAGTAATCCAAGGGGAAGAGCTTTGCCCGATCTTCTGTCAATTTATTTTGTAATGCTGATAATCCACAGTCTGGATGTTCTGTTTTTGAAAGCGGATCGGACAGTCCTCGGCGAAAACTTCTATGCACAGTTTCTCTGCGTTACTGTTATGGCAATGCTTGTTCTTTTCAAGGCAGAACGCATCAGGAATCTCGGAATAAGCAAGAAAAAAGAAAAATTTAAATCCGCCGCAATATTCGGCACGACCTTATCGACCGTTCCTCTGTTTGCGATTCTTGCAGGTGAGCTTGCCGTCGCAAAGGCTTTTGTGCCTCAGGCAATAAATATCAGCTTCAAAACTCCGAACATCAGCTTTGTTGAAAGCAACGGAAATCTGTCTGTCGCTTCCTGTATTGTAATATTCTTTTCCACAACGCTCTTTGCAGCCTGCTTTGATGAGATGTATTTCCGCGGAATCCTGCTTCACAAGCTCGAAAAGCTCGCAAAATTTAAAAGCGCAAATATTTTTCAGGCGTTGCTTTACACCTCCTTCGTTATCCCGATGTTTCTGAGGGATTCTCTTGACAAAGAAAATGATAAAACTCCCGCTATGATCGTGATGACGATACTGTTTTACCTTGCGCACGAGTTCATCACGGGAATCAAATGGGGAATAATGGCTAAGGTCAGCGGTGCCTCCTATATGTCGATCATCGACCATGCCCTTTATGCTTTCCTGTCCTGCAGCCTTGTTACCGTCGGACATTCCTCCACGGAACAGATCATTATGTTCAATATGATCTGCACTCAGCTTGTTTCGCTCCTTCTTGTTTATCTTTATGGCAGAAAGAAGCTGAAAAAGAACAGAGACGAGGAGGATCAGAAGGAGAAAGAAGAAATGGAAAGCGAGAGAAAGGCGCAAAAGTTCGATGCCGATTATGAAAAAGAGGCTATGGAGGAGGCAATGCGTGCAGAGCAGAGCAAGAACCTGTATTCCGCAGAAATTATTAAGGACGCAGAGGAAATAAGTCCCGATCAGTTCAAGGATATTGTACGCTCCGCCGATAAATCCTCAAAATCCGAGATCGAGGATCTGCCCGAGGAGGAGATTGACGAATTTCTGAAAAACTTCGGAAAGCCTAAGCATCACTATAATCCTCCGGATGAGAAAAAACCTCCGAAAAAGGAAGATCTCGATTTTGACGTTGACGATTTTTTAAAGGACTTTACCAATAAAGAATAACGCAAAAAGAGCCGCATCGTTATCCGGTTAAACGGATATGATACGGCTCTCAATTATTGCTTATTTATGCCTCTTCCTTCATCTTTGCAAAGCACTCGCTGCAATATACGGGACGGTCCTCTCTCGGACGGAAAGGAACCTTTGCTACTCCGCCGCAACTTGCGCATGTTGCTTCAAACATTTCACGCTCGCCTCTTGCTGCGTTCTTTCTTGCGTCACGGCAAGCCTTGCAGCGCTGAGGCTCGTTAACAAAGCCTTTCTCAGCATAGAACTCCTGCTCACCTGCGGTAAAAGTAAACTCCTGACCGCAATCCTTACATACCAGTATTTTGTCTTCGTACATGATCTCTTACCTCGCTAAAAATTTTTATTTATGCCCGATGCTCGTCATAGGACGATATGTACCGCACGGACACATTTTGGTATCATTTTTCCTTGAGCTTCTTTCTTGCTCTTTGTAAAGCGTTGTCAACACTTTTGACGCTTATAGAAAGCACTTCGGCAATAGAACTGTAATTATGACCTCCGATATGGAGCCTGAGCACATCTTTTTCAAGCGGCGTAAGCTTTCTTTCGATACTTTCGTTCAGCTCCTCGTAGCGTTCGCGCATATCCATAATCGTCTGCGGATCCGACAGGCAGTCGCTGATATCGACCTCGTCAATATCCACATATCCGTTCAGCGGAATATGCTTCTTTCGCAGTTGACCGTGTACCGCACCCTTGATGCGGTTGGAAATACAGACCGACGCATAGGTTTCAAACCTTGCGTCCGCATTTGTATCAAATCCGTACACAGCCCCGAGAAGACCGATCATTCCCTCCTGTATAAGATCGCTGCGAGTCATCGGACAGCGTCCGACATAGCCCGAGGCAATGCTCTCAACAGTCGGTGCGAAAGCAGAAATCAGTTCATTCATTGCTGCTTTATCGCCGTAACGTGCCGCATAAACCAAATCCGATTTTATCGGAGCTTTGTTCATACGCACACCTCACAGGACTAAGATACGCCTATATAATATCCCATTCATAAATTAATGTCAACAAAAAAAGTTTGTTTTGCCCAATTTTTGAAGATTATAACAAAACGAGGGGTGCGTTTTTGGTCGTTTTAACAATTATTATTTTACAATATTGAATGATAATATTTTATTTGCACAAAGTTGATGTATTTTTACTGCATTTTAAAATGCAAAAAAAGCATCGAATTTGACTTTTCCGATTCAATCCTGTATAATTACCGCAAGGATGTGATCTTATGAAAAATGAGGAAATTCTCGTCTCCGTAATCATTCCGGCATACAATGCAGAAAAGTATCTTGCCTTTTGTCTTGACACCGTTACGGCTCAGACTCACAGGAATCTGGAGATCATTGTTGTTGACGACGGATCAAAGGATTCAACCGGAAAAATATGTGACGATTATGCCGAGAGGGACTCCCGTATCAAGGTTATACATCAGGAGAATAAGGGCGTAGCTCAGACAAGAAATGTCGGTCTTGATAATGCTTCCGGCGAATATTTTGCCTTTATCGACAGCGACGATTATGTCTGTTCTTACTATATAGAAACCTTGCTGAAAATTTGTATCGAAAATAACAGCAAAATTGCTATCTGCAAATCAACCGACACCTATGAAAGGACGCTTTTTGAACTTCCGGGCGGCAACAACGTCAGGACATACGACAGTCTGTTTTTGCTTAACAATCTCTCCTATCTTGACGTATGCTACGAAGTGGTTATTTCGATGATTTTCCACAGAAGCGTTTTTGACAATATCCGCTTCCCGGTCGGATTGATATATGAGGACTCATATATTTATTACAATTTCATTGAAAAAGCAGAGAGGATTTCTTTTACGGACGAATCACTTTATTACTACTACCTTTCACCAAACAGCATAATGCGTTCCGATTTTTCCGAGAAAAATTTCGACATTCTTTCTGCATACGATCAGAAGATTATAGTATTGAAACGAAACGGCTGTGAAAAATCGCTTCAGAAAATTTACTGCGAATACATTTACAACGTGGCACGGATGAAAGGTCTGCTGAAATATTCACCGAATTTCACACCCGAACAGAAAAAGGAGAAAATGAAAATAATAAATGATAAATATCAGGAACTTAGTAAAATAAACAAAAACAACCCTTGCTTCAAGGGCAGAACAAAGCTCGTAACGGAAATACTGTATTATTTTCCGATTATTAAGAAGTTCAGAAACACCACGGAGGGATAAACTTGACAGGATTTATTTTCCTTGACAAGCCGAAGGATATCACATCCTTCGTTGCCGCAAACAAGCTCAAGAGAATACTGAATGTCAAAAAGACAGGTCACACGGGAACACTTGATCCGATGGCAACGGGAGTGCTTCCCGTTATGCTCGGCGGAGCAACAAGATTTTCGCAATACCTGCCAACCCACGACAAAGCATACCGCGCAAAAATTCTCCTTGGCACAGTAACGGACACCCTCGATATAACGGGTACCGTGATAAAAAGAAATGAAGTCAGCGTCACCGCTGAAAGACTTGAAGAAGTAATTGAACATTTTATCGGTGAGATCAGTCAGCTTCCTCCGATGTATTCAGCCGTATCCAAGGACGGAGTACGGCTCTACAAGCTCGCCCGTCAGGGCATTGAGATCGAACGTGAAACGAGGAACGTGATTATCCATTACATAAAGCTCCTCGATGTTCCGGATGAGAACAATGAGTTTGAGATCGAGGTCTCTTGCAGTGCCGGAACATATATACGCTCTCTCGCTTCGGATATCGGAGAGGCTCTCGGCTGCGGAGCGACGATAACCGAGCTTCGGCGTATCGAAGCCAACGGAATATCTATCGAAAAAACCGTAACCCTCGAAGCGGTGCAGAAATATGCCGAAGAGGGACGCATTGCCGAGCTTGTCACACCGTGCGATGTTATGCTCGGATGTTATCCTGCGGTCAACATCAGCGAAAAACAGGCCGTCCGTTTTGAAAACGGCGGAGAACTCGACCTCAAAAGAATAAGAGGAGAAAAAAAAGACGGCTTATGCCGTGTTTATTCTCCCGAAAAGAAATTTCTCGGTCTCGGCAGGATCAGTCTGCCCGAGAACACTTTATTTGTTGAAAAGAAATTGGTCTATTGAGGTGTTTTTAAATGAAATGGTTTATTTTTTCTGTTATAGCTCTGCTCTGCTGGAGCTTTTCGGATCTTTTTTCAAAGCTCGGCTGTGCCGATTCAAGAGACAAGCACAGCGCGCTTAAAATGGTCACCGCCGTCGGCGTTGTTATGGGTATTCACGCAGCATACACATTGATTTTCACCGACGTTGAATTTACATTCAAAACAATGCTCACATATCTTCCCGTATCGCTTCTCTACATTTCGTCGATGACGATAGGATATGTCGGACTTCGCTTTATCGAGCTTTCAATCTCCTCCCCCATCTGCAATTCATCGGGCGCATTGGTGTCCGTGATCTGCATTATCACGGGTGCGGTTCTCGTCAATGTCCAGTATGTTGCGATTGCCCTCGTTGCGGTCGGCGTTGTCGGATTGGGAATTGCAGAGATGACCGAGGACGACGATCTGAGAAAAGCTCGTCAAAGCAAGAGCAATTACAAGTACACAAAGAGTTTTCTTGCAATTCTTTTGCCGGTTATTTACTGTCTGCTTGACGCACTCGGAACCTTTGCGGACAGCCTTGTTCTTGAGAAGCTTGACGAGGACGCCGCAAACACGGCATACGAGCTTACGTTCCTCATCTGCGGCGTGATCTGCTTCATCTATGTTAAATTCATCAAGAAGGACAAGTTCCTCCCGAAAAAGGAAGCTCCGAAATATATCGGTGCGGCATTTGAAACGGCAGGTCAGTTTGCATATATCTATGCCCTTGCCGACAGCGAACATGTCGCACTCTCCGCTCCGATCATTTCCGCCTATTGCGCCGCCTCCGTGCTCTGGGGCAGAATATTCCTGAAAGAGAAGCTTTCATGGAAGCATTACCTTTGTATTCTCCTGACCGTCGCCGGAATTGTAATTCTCGGAATCTACGACGCATAAGTTAATACCTATTGAATATAAAAAGCTGTTTCATTGGAAGAACCGATGAAACAGCAATTTTATTCTGTTTTATGCTCCGACGAGCAAGCCTGCATTGATAAAGAGGGTTGCAAAGCCGAAATAGATAAGCAAGGTCAGCGCATCGACGATGGTTGTAATCATAGGTCCTGCCATCAGCGCAGGGTCAAGGTGCAAAAGCTTTGCCAATATCGGCAGGGCACAGCCTATGACCTTTGCCACAATGACGGCGCATACCATCGCCATGCATACAACGATGAAGGTGTTGTTTGTGATGTCGTTATGCGTTACAAGCCGTATCAGCCACATTCGTGCAAAATTGACTACCGCCAGCGTAAGTCCGCAGAGAACGGCGACTCGGATCTCTTTCCATATTATCTTAAAGAAATCCTTGATCTGTATATCGCCAAGAGCAAGACCACGGATAACAAGCGTTGAAACCTGGTTGCCGCAGTTTCCGCCCGTGTCCATAAGCATCGGAATTGAGGCTGTCAGTCCGGCTATCAGCGAAAGCTTATCCTCGAAGCCCTCGATAATCTGACCGGTAAAGGTTGCGGAAACCATAAGAATAAGCAGCCAGACGATTCTGTTTTTATAAAGTGTGAAAATACCTGTTTTAAGATAAGAGTCCTCGGACGGCAACAGCAAAGCCATCTTTTCAAAGTCCTCTGTGTTCTCGTCTTCGATGACGTCAACGATATCGTCGATAGTGATTATACCGACAAGTCTTTCTTCCTTATCGACAACGGGGATTGAAAGAAGGTCGTATTTCTTCGCTATTGCGGCGACCTCCTCCTGGTCGTCCATCGTGTTGACGAAAATAAGCTGTTCGTTGTCCTCCATTATCTCCCTGACGACCTGATCCTCGGGAGCAACAATAAGCTTGCGAAGCGGAATTGTTCCGACCAGCTTGCGTTTGGCGTCCATACAGTAGCAGGTGTAGATCGTCTCCTTGTCGAGAGCGGTCTGTCTGATAATCTCGATTGCCTGCTTCACCGTAAAGGTTTCGGGGAACGACACCATCTCGATCGTCATAATACTTCCCGCAGAATTGTCGGGATACTGGAGAAATTTGTTGATGAGCTTTCTTGTCTCCGGCTTTGTGTGCGCAAGCACACGGGTTACAACATTGGCAGGTACTTCCTCAAGGAAGTCAACTGCGTCATCGAGGAACATATCCTCCATAAGAAACTCAAGCTCCGAGTTTGTGATTGCGTCAACGATATTACCCTGAATATCGCCCGGCAGATAAGAAAAAGCATCAGCCGACGATGTCTTGGGCAACAAGCGGAAAAGACGCACCTGATTTTCAGGCTCCATCTCCTCTATCATAGAGGCAATGTCAACGACGTTCATTTCGCCGAGCATTTCCTTGATAGCGGAAAACTTGTTGTTAGCCAGCATCTTGCTGATGACTTCAACCATTGTTTCCAATTTTAAGCGCCCCTTTCAGCACGGCACGAAGCCACGCCGCAGGCGCATTTTCAGCTCAGATTTCGTGAGCGGACGTCTGCAACGGTCTTTATGCTGTGCAAATTTTCAATTTTGTTCAAAATTCGTTGCCCGTAGCTACTGTCACTACTCACTGAAATCTCACCTCACATAATTCTTTTGCAATTCCATTGAATGATAGGAATATTTTAAACCCGCAAAGTTGCGTTGTCAATAGCGATAAGAAAAAATATTTTCAGATATTTTTTCATTATTCTCACTTTGAAAAATACGGTAAAGCTGACGGGTTTTCAGCCTCTTCTGACCGACGGATTGATCCAGAATTTCGGCGTATCTCCGTCAAGATACTGGCAGCAGGCATTGAGCATCATTGCAGGACTGTCGCTGTAAGAGTTTATCGTGTCGCCGCCCCTGTGGTTAGTCAGCGTACAGTTGTCTATTCCGACAAGCGGATTGTCGGGATCGACCGGCTCCTTGTC
>JAXJRE010000283.1:0-2524 GCA_036310785.1 Acutalibacteraceae bacterium | reverse complement strand
GGATATGTAGGCGCCGAGCTGAGTGTGGTTGTTGTCACGGACAGCTCTTGCGGCTTCTATTGCGTGAGACTTGATATCGCCGTCCTGCGGAAGCTCATAGTTCATATCAACGACAAAGACGGAGGACTCCTTCTTTGTGAGAAAGGCGGTGAGATAATCCGAAGCGTCATTTCCTGCAACGGCAACCCTTACCGAGTCCTTTCCGAGCTTTGATACCGTCCTTGCAATGAGGGCTCTGTGACGGTTTTTCAGCGCATTTGCGGCAACGAGAGGTTCACTGAGCTGAGCAAAATAATCATAAAGAGAGCCTAAGAGAACCTGCTGAGCCTTTTCGTCCTCTACGGGCATATAGATGATATGCTGACCGCCGGAGGTGAGAGTGAATCCGCAGTTTATGTAATCGTCCGTGGGAAGAACCGTTGCTCCCTCGGGATAGGTGATGTTTGCCGTGTAGATATTCGGCTTGATTTTTTTGGCGTCAAGTCTGTTTTTAAGCCTTGATGCGACCTCGGCGTTTTCCTCGGTCTTGATATCGAGTGCGGCGCAAAGAAGCCGTTTTGTTGCGTTATACATTGTGGACTGTACGGCTACAAGCACGATGTCGGCGGCAAGCAGGCTCTTTGAGATCGCAACGAGCATTCTTTTCTGAGAAGTGAAATCGGAAAATCCGTTACATTCGGGGAAATAATCCTTGACGCAGGAGAGTGTTTTCTGCTTTCCGCTTTCAGCCTCCTGCGAGTCCTGATTGCAAAGTGAGAAGAGTTTTATATCCATTGTTTTGCACCTCTGTATATATAAAAACTGATTGTTATTCAAGAGTAAATCTTTTGGCGTCAACAAAGGGATTGTTAATTCCGTTTGCGTCGTACCATGCCTGAGGGAATTTCTGATTCTCGTTTTCCTTGGCGGCAGAAACGTCAACCTCCATGCTTTCGCCGTCCCTGACACGTCTTGCCATAACGACAAAGCGTGAATCCTCAAATTCATAACAGCAGGTTGAAAGGGTGAGTATCTTGTCGCCGGGTTTGATGTCAACGCTGTCGTTTGTGTAATATGAGCGTGACTTGACGTCGGCGATAAACTCGTTGAACTTTTCGTCTGACGGGAAATTGATCGTGCGGTAGGGGAATGTGTAGCCGTTGTCCTGAGAATCATAGATATTTATGATGAATGCGGCGAAAACCTTCCACGTTCCGTCCTCGTAGATCGTGTTGAATTTCAGCGTGGGACAGTCCTTGTAGTTGTCGATATCCTGATAATAATTCAGGTGACCGAAGATCTGTCCGTCACGCATCTTGTGACCGTAAATGATCGTGTTTGCGTCAAGCTCGTCAAGCTTGTTCCTGTAATCAACGAAAAGCGTGCCGTAGACCGAATACTCTCCGTTGAAATTTGTGCTGAGATAGGTATCGTTATCCTCGCACTGAACGACCTTCATATCCTCATCATCAAGCAGAGGGATATTGATAAGTCCGACAAAATCGCCGTTCTGTTGCAGAAGCTCCTTGTATTTTGCGAGAACATGCTTTGACTTGTTCGCAAGCATAGTTGTCTGAGTGTCGCTTTCATCAATGGAGGGAGTCTCGGTTGCGGCTTTGTTCTTGTACGGCTCAACAACATAATATTTAATCAGGTAAGCCGAACAGGAGATGAAGCAGATAACCGACAGTCCGAGCAACGCTTTCCGTAGAAAAGAAAGAATGGAAGTTTTCATCTCTTTTTTGCTCATTTTTTTATTCCTCTTGCCTTTGGTTTATTCGTCCGGAGTAAAAACACTTGAAACATCTTCGTCGCTGTTGCGTGTGATTCCGTCGTTCACACTTTTGTCAAGATATACCACACGGGTGTTTGTGTCAAAGCCGTTGGCAGGCTTGTTCAGCGACTTGTCAAGCTCTGACTCAATGACCTCGAAATCGCCGATATCAATATCGTCAAAGGAGATAGCGTCGTTGTCAAATACGCTGTCGGCTAAACCGAATTCGTTCTGAAGCGGAATCGGATTGTCCGTTCCGTCAAGGATCATATCCTTTTTCGCCGGAGCGTTGGGCATTTCGGAGGAGTTTGCTTTCTTGGACATTCTGCCCGAAACAAGCGGATTGAAATCCTCGTTTCGTATGCTTTCGTCCTCCTCGGCTGTGCCGAAGCGTGCTACAAGATCGTTGAAGGATTTTGTCTGGATATATTCTGTGATGTTATCCTCTTCGGTAACATATTCAAGCTCAAGAGCCTCGTTGTTTTCGTATTGTTTCTCGTTTGGCAAAGGAGTTCCTGCTTTCTGAATAAAGTATTGTTTATCTTGTGCTCGGCTTCCACGAACGTGACGATGCGTAGGGATTGGTTTTACCCTTGTAATCGTACCAGACCTGAGGTCTTCTGTAATTCGGGTTTTCCTTGGCTTTCGAGGTGTTTACCTCGGCACTTTCTCCTGAACGCAGAAGTCTTCCGATAACCACAAGTCGGGTATCGACCTTTTTGCCGATAGCGTTTGTGTAATTATAGTTACAGGTTGAAAGGTTGATTATCC
>JAXJRE010000282.1:0-14265 GCA_036310785.1 Acutalibacteraceae bacterium | reverse complement strand
CTATATAATTTCCACGTCTATGTCTAATATCTAAAATCTAATGTCTGATTTCAGCCTTCCCCTTGAGGGGAAGGTGGCACGGAGGAACGACATGACGGATGAGGTGTAAAAAGCTGAAAACTAAGTAGAAATATTATGTCATCAGACTTGCCACACCTCATCACCGCCTGCGGCGGAGCTTCCCCAAATTAGACGTTAGACTTTAGATGTTAGATTTTAGATGATAATGTTTTAAAATCTGATGGAGCCTTTTCAGGTTAGAAATGATTAACCGCACACGATTGCCGTGCCTTGATTTGCGGTCGAAAGGTCGAAGTATGTGGCAATCGTGTGCGGTTTTATGATACTATGTTCACTTCGGTGTTAAGAGAACATAGGTATCATCTTAAAATTATGAGAGGATAAATAATGAAAACATTTATCTACATTCCTATTCAGGTACGCTAATAACATTATGGATAAGCGTAAGCAACTACTGTTTCTGTTCCTGCAGAAAAGGTTACCTTCAACCTGTATTCCGACAAAACATTGATCAAACGATCCTCGGACATCGTAAGAACAGAACCGGTTCTTGAAGAATTCCATGTTTCAATCGTTGTGTATGTGCCGCTCTTTTTCTTCTGCAATTCCATCTTTATGCTCAACGACATTGAAGAGCTTGTGCGTAAAGTGGCAGAAGATGTTGAGTTTACGCCCGAAATATTCAGCGAACAGCTTTTACTTGCGATGTTAACATACCACGGCGTTGCTATCTCTGTTACGGGCGACTCGGTGTACAGTGCAACGGCAGTCGTTGATCCGCACACTATCAGACACATAATCACACACATAATTCTTTTGAAAACTTTGCTTTTCATAACAATAAGCCCTCCTAAAAAATATATTGTATATATATATGACCGATTTTACTTTTTGTGACAAAAAAATCGGAGAAATTTTTCGTTTCTCCGATTTGCACAAACACTTAATTGTATATTTGTCTATTTTAACTGACAGAAAATGCTATTTTCCATAAGTCCTGTTTTGAAAGATTGCCGGACATCACATATTGACACCCGTCTTTTTCCCACACAAAGCCCTGACCGTGTTCCGCTTCACCGAATTCAATATAATCAATTCCGTTGATATGCGTAACCGCAGCCGCCTTGTATTCGGTATTTATATCAATTTTATTGCTGTCGGTCCGCTTTGTAACATTGAAAATTTCATCGCCTTTGACAAATTCTTTTGTACGTTCATATTTGGTGTTGCTTTCATATGTTATTTCAAATCCGTCAGGGACAAAACCGATCTCTAATTCATTAACCTTTTTCACACGGGACATATTAAATAATACAGTTGAATGGTCGGAAAAATTGAAAATATTATATTTGTGCTGGGCATATCCGAGTGCTCCGACCGCAAGCAACACAAGCAATGTTGCTGCGATCAGCATTATCTTAACAGGTTTTGTCAGCTTTTTGACGGATTTCGGCTCTTTCTTTCCGAGAATCAAATTGATTGATTCCTTCATTTCCGACTCGGTAATCATATAACGCCGGCAATCATCAATTCTCAACAGTCCGTCGCTGCACTCCATAACCAATCCGTCGTCAACATCTGACACTTCTTTTTCCAATTCAGCATCAATGATGCCGTTAAGCTTTCTTTCCAAAGAGTTGACATTTTCTTTCATTTTTTCAACCTCCCATTAATATATGTCGGTTTTTTCAAAATGTTACAACTCAATTTAATATTTTGAACGAAAAAACAAGAATAAAGAAATACAAATGACCTATCGAATCCTTGACTTTCTTCTTGAGCCGACTTTTTCTTGTGCGGAGGTTTTCGTATGTAATATCCATTTCTTCGGTGATTAAAGAAACGGATTTCTTTTCAATATATAATTTGACAAAAAGCTCTTTTTCCTTATCGTTCAGCATATTCAAAATCTTTTTCTGAACATCATCAAAAATCTCATCAATATCAATCTCATCGTGTTCATAGCTGTCAAATACAGGAATTTCCACATCGTCAATGCTGATAAAATTATTATCAATTTTACTCTTTTTGAAATATTCGCACAGCTTATTGTTTGCAACGCACAAAAGCCATGAACGGATATTGATATCCGCCAGTTCATCAAATTTTTTAACAAACAACATAAATGTTTCCTGAGTAATATCCTGTGCAACATCCGCATTTCTGCACCTTGCACAACAGAATTTGTAAATATCCGGATAATACTTTTCAACTATCTGATCTGCCGATAATGACATTTTATCAATCCTTATTCTTAAAGTTATAGAAATTCTTAAAGCTTATTTTACCATTATTAATTGCTGATAACAAGGTCTTTGAGAACATAAAAAGGTTTATGTTAATATATAATAATATTTGGCAAACAAAACCCTCCTTGTTCGGATAATACCGTTTTTAGGAGGGTTATTATTGTTAACTCAAATTATTTGCAACCATACATTCTTAAAAATCTATTTCATATTCAAGATATCTTCTCGATTCATTTTTTGCTTCGCTGGCAACACTTGTATTGCCGGCTAATTTCATGCCTTTGAGAACTGCGTCAATTTTTATTGCATCACTTTCTTTAATGCCCGAAGAGTTGCTTAGCTTCAACATAAACTTATGATGAGACAGAGGAGCACTCTCGTCCATTCTCATTGAAACTAAAGTGTTAATACTCGGATCCCTCTGCAGATACTTTAGTTTTGGTCTGATAGGTTCATGACCGGAGCAATCCATTTCGGCTGCAATATCCACAGTAGTATACTTTTTCTCATTTTTTGAATGTTCTGAATTTGCACCGGCTATACCTGTGGCAGTTACTTTTCCCTTTGCTGTTTTCTCGCTGAATGATGTCTGTTCCTCTTTATAGGTTACCTTAAAATGTTTTGCTCCTAGATCCTTTGCAATCATCTGAAGTTCGTTTATTCGTTCGATCTTTAGATAGCCGAAGTATTCGTCTAATGCAATATATCTGTCCCTGTCACTTGGATCAACATAATAAAACTCGCTCCTGCAATCGGGATAAAAAGATAAACCGAAAACATCTACACTGTCACGAAAAATATTGACTATTCGCAGTCCCTTTTCTTCCGAAAAATAACCGATTGATCCTTTGCAAACCTCACTCGTAGCTCGTCTCTTATCCCGATCTGCTACTCGGATAAATTTTGGCATTAAGAAATCTGCGTCATCCATTGTTTCTGTAAAAATCGGCTGTAACAGCTTCTTTTCAATTTGACGAGATTTTTCTTCTGCACTTTCTTTGAGCGATTGTGCGCCGGTTTTTACAGTTTCTCCAACTGCATCGGCAATCGAAGCAACATCATCCTTGTCAAACTTTCCGTCGTCATTCTGATCAGCGGCTTTTACAAAAGCTTTCTTTGCTTTTCCGAACAATCCGGAAGTCGATTTTTCAACACTTTGTATAGAAGCTTTAATATCAAATTTTTTCTCTTCCATAGTGTTCCTCCTCTTTCTTTTTACATAGTCTTTGTAAATCTCGCGAACAACCAACAATATGATTATAATACAACAATCATCTATTGACAATAAATAATTAAGAAAAATAGGAATTTATGATTATAGCATTATTTTTTCCATTTTCCCATTGATTTACGTTCGCATTTGTTTTATTATTATCTTACCGCAAAAGGATTACAAAAGAACGGAGATTTGTTATGGACAAATATGCAAGATTCAGATATCAGCCGTGTATTCCACTCGGACGTCACGGAAGAAAGGTGACCGGATCTCCCGCCCATGCGGCGCTCTCAAGAAAAGCGGCAGGCGAGGGAATGGTGCTCCTTAAAAACGAAAACAACGCTCTGCCGTTTAAAAAGGGTGAAAAGATCGCTCTTTTCGGCAAGGCGACGATCGAATACATAAAGGGCGGCGGCGGAAGCGGCGATGTTCACTGCGCCTACACCCACAACATTTTTGAGGGCTTCGCTCAGAAAGAGGCGGAGGGCAAGCTCGGCGTTTATATGCCGACCGTCGAATACTACAAGGAATACGTTAAGGAGCAGAGCAAATTTGTTCCGACAAATGACGATATCGAAAAGACATGGAGCATAGTCAATGCAATGGATTTCTGTCAGGAAAAGGACGATATCATCTACGACACCTTTGCGAGTATGCACGTTCCGGAGGCCGATGTTCCCGATGAGCTGATCGTCTCGGCGGCAGAAAAAGCAGATGCGGCAGTTATTACTCTCAGCCGTTTTTCCGCCGAGGGCGTAGACCGCCGTGCCGTTGACGGTGACTACTACCTTTCCGATGTTGAAAAACGTCTTATTGACAGGGTTTCGGCGGCTTTTGAAAAGACGGTTATCGTTATCAATTCGGGTGCGCTCATCGACTGTGAATACTTTGCTGAAAACGGCAAGGTTCAGGGAATCCTTTTCGGTTGGCAGGGCGGCATGGAGGGCGGCATGGCTGTTGCCGATATCCTCTGCAGTGACGTCAACCCGTCGGGCAAGCTCGGCGACACCATTCCCAAGTCCTATGACGATTATGAGAACGGAAAGATTTTCCAAACTGGCTATGAGCATCTTGACTATGAGGACGATATTTACGTCGGTTACAGATATTTTGAAACAATTCCCGGAGCGGCGGAAAAGGTACGCTATCCGTTCGGCTTCGGTCTTTCTTACACGACCTTTGAAATGAGCGGTGCTTTCTGCGGCGAGACAGACGGAAAGATCGTTGCCGCCGTAACGGTAAAGAACACGGGCAATGCCGCAGGCAAAGAGGTTGTTCAGCTCTATTACAGCGCGCCTCAGGGCAAGCTCGGCAAGCCGTCAAAGGAGCTTGCAACGTTCACAAAGACGAAGCTTCTTGCTCCCGGCGAAAGTCAGACCGTTGCGCTGAGCTTTGACATTAACGATATGGCAAGCTTTGACGATCTCGGCAAGGTTCAGAAATCGGCATTTGTGCTTGAAAAGGGTGAATATACATTCCACCTCGGCAACTCGGTAAGAAACACCCGTCAGCTCGGCTATAAATTTGTTGCCGAAGACGATATCATCACAATGCAGTCAAAGTCGCTCCTGACTCCGTTCAAGCTTGAAAAGCGTTTGCTTGCGGACGGCACATATGAAACACTTCCTCAGGGTGAGCCGCACTATTATTCCGAAAGGAACAAGGCTGTTGACGTGAAAGCTCCCGAAGCTGAGGTCAAGTTTGACGATGTCGGCACTGAGGCTGAGCTTGACGCTTTCATCAAGCAGTTCACCGAGGACGAGCTGATAAACTTTGTCGGCGGACATCCGTTCCGTTCATCGGTCTGCAACACAGGCGCATTCGGAGGTCTTGACCGTCTTGCAGTTCCTGCTGTTCCGACGGCCGACGGCCCTGCCGGAGTTCGTCTTGACGAAAAAACGGGCGTTCCGACAACCGCATGGCCGTGCGCAACGCTCCTTGCCTGCACATGGAATACCGAGCTTATTCAGGAGGTCGGCGCGGCAGGCGGAGCCGAGCTTAAAGAGAACAACCTCGGCGTATGGCTTGCTCCTGCGATGAACATTCACCGCAATCCGCTCTGCGGACGTAACTTTGAATACTTCTCCGAGGATCCCGTGCTTGCAGGAAAATGCTGTGCCGCCGATGTGCTCGGCATACAGTCCAACAGGGTTGCGGTCTCGGTCAAGCACTTTGCCTGCAACAACAGGGAGTCCAACCGCTTTGAGTGCGATTCGAGAGTTTCCGAGCGTGCGCTCAGAGAAATTTATCTCAGAGGCTTTGAGATTTGCGTCAAGGACGCCGATCCGTGGACGATAATGTCCTCATACAACCTCATCAACGGCAACCATACCTCGACAAGCTATGAGCTTCTGACGGAGATCCTCAGAAACGAATGGGGCTTCGGCGGAATTGTTACGACCGACTGGGGCGTACACAGCGCAAACTCCGACGAGATCATTGCCGGAAACGATATCAAGATGGGCGAGGGCGATCCCAAGGAGCTTAAAGCCGCATTTGAGAGCGGAAAGCTCACCAGAGCCGACCTTGAGCCGTGCGTGAAGCGCATACTTCAGATGACAATGAAATTTGCGGACTGATAATTCCTGAAAAATAAATATGATTAAAGGCTTGTATCGGATTGATTTTCCGTTACAAGCCTTGTTCATTTGGTCAGATTGTTTACATAACTGCGTATTCGGCAATTCGCCTTACACATTCGCCGTCGCAGGCACCCATAAATTTCTCCCTGAACGCAGGGATTCTGTCCTCACGGAAGTCACCGCTTCGTATCGCTTCGATTATCTCGTCATTGTCGATAACGATCTTGCCGGGGACGAAGCTCTTGTAATCGAAATAAAAGCTCCTGTCGTGCTCGTACTGCTCAAGATCGTAGGCGTAGAAAAGCATCGGCTTTCCGAGCAGGGAATATTCAAAAATCAGTGAGGAATAGTCGGCGATGAGTATATCTGCGGCGCAGAGAGCCGTTTCGATTTTCAGACTGCTCGAGCCGTCAAAGACGAAATCGCCGTACATCTCTTTTTCCGCATCCGTCATACCGAATTTCTTCGCCGTGAACGGGTGAAGCTTCAGAACGAGGGCATAATCCTTGCCGAAAGCCTCTTTCAGCTTTGCATAGTCGAGCGGATTTTCATTATATGCCTGTTCGGGCGAATTGCCTCGGAACGTGGGCGCATAAAGAATGATTTTTCTGTCGCCGATCTCAGGGAAGATTTTCAGAAGCTCATCTCTCTGAGCCGCAACGAAATCACCGTCAAAATAGATGTCGGTTCTCGGAGTTCCGAAAGCCTTAACCCTGCGCTCGGAGCATCGGAAAGCCTCGGCATAGCAGGGAATGACCGCCTCGGACGAGACAAAAACATCGGTGTATGTATTGTGCATCGGGAAACGGAGCATATCCTCACGTTTGCCGCCCCACGGAAGATCGAGCGTGGAATAGCCCCACTTTTTGAACGCTCCGCAGGCGTGCCAGAGCTGAATTACCTTCGTCCCCTTTTTCGGCTGATGGGCATAAACGGGATCGAAATTATCGGTGATAAAAACGCATTTGCACTGAGCGTAGAGCTTTTGAAATTTAAAATCGAACAATATCCTTTTCAGAGGATTTTGCGGCGACTGCATAATGCGGCAGTCATAACCTCTCTCACTTAAAAAGTCGTATATTCCCGTCATATTGTCGGGCATCTCGGTATAATTCTTGCTGTATGCAAAAAGAATGAGCTTTTCGTTGATCGGCTTGTTTTTAAATAGATTGAACGCAAGCGGCCACAGCCAAAAGAAAAGTATTTTTCGCCTTAAAATGACGAGCTTCTTCTTGAAACCGTTCATCATATCACCCCTGTCGGTCTTCAATTATTTCAAGCTTGACGAACATAACGGATCTGCGATAATGGGTGTAAGTGATATAAACATATTCTCCGTCGGAGATAACGGCAGGATATGAAAATTCTGCGCCGTCGGCCTTGTCCTCCTCGAGTATGACAGGCTCGGAGAAGGTCTGAGCATTGTCGTCGGTTACGGAATATGCAATTATATTTCTGTTGCCCCACGACTCGGAGATCGGGTTGTAAACGACAAAGACCTTTCCGTTCGTCAGCTTTACGCAGTCAATACCGCTGTTATTGTTCGGCAGGGAAGTTCTTTCGCATCGGCTCCAGTTCATACCGTCCGAGGTACTGCTTTTCAGAATACTTCCCTCAGAGGAGCGAAGCAGAGCATAAATGCAGTCGCCGTCCTGCCACAAAGTCGGCTGAATTATTCCGAGACCGTCGGCGGACTTGTGGTCAAAGCCCATTAAACCGCTCTTTTGCCATGTCTTGCCTGCATCGGAGGAATAATCGACAAATGCGTCCCACGCTTTCTTCGTCTCAACCGAAGCAGGAGCGGCGATCCGACCGTCCGAAAGCAGAATAGGCTTGTTCTTGACAGGACCTCTGCCGCCCGAAGCATCGCCCGCAACAAGCTCGGCAGGCTCAGTCCAGCTTTCGCCGCCGTCGGAGGAACGCATGATAAAGGTGCGCCATTCTGGAATACGTCTGCCGTTCTTATAGAAAAGAAGAATTTCATTTTCGTATTCAAAGAGGACGGGATTCCAGCACGGCGTTTCGGTAAAGGTCATTCGTCTCGGATCGCTCCAGCCCTCGCCGTCATTGACGGAAAGATATATTTCAACATCGTCGTTACTCTCCTTTGTGCCTGCAAACCACGCACAGAGAAGTCTTTCACCGACCTTGAGGACGGTCGAAGCGTGACACTGCTCGAAAAACTTTTTCTCAGGGAAAATCTCCTGACGCAAAACTTCACGGAATTTCATAATCCACCTCGATATTTTTCTTATATAAGACAAAGAGACTGTCACGCAGACAGTCTCTGAATCATCTTTTAATCATTATACGGCACGAGTAACCTTACCTGAACGAAGGCAACGTGTGCAAGCATATACCTTGCGCGGAGAACCGTTAACGATCGCCTTAACACGCTTAACGTTCGGCTTCCATGTTCTGTTTGAACGTCTGTGTGAGTGGGAAACCTTGATACCGAAAGCAACATCTTTACCGCAGAAATCGCATTTTGCCATTTGTCGGCACCTCCTTTAATTACGAATACTAAACAACATTTCATATATTAGCAGATTTGAGAGAAAAAATCAAGAGTTTTTTTAAATTATTTTTAACCAATGAATTTCTTCATCAAATCCGGACCGAAATCAATGTAATTGCCCGTGGCTTTTGCCGTGTCCTCATTGATCGAAGCAACGCCGCTGTCCTTTTCGGCGGACTTCTGATAGATCATATAGGGAACGGGATCACCTGCGTGAGTTTTTGTGACGATCGGAGTCGGGTGATCGGGCAAAATCATAATCTTGTAATCCTCGCCGATCTCCTCAAGTCCGTTAAGAATTATCGGCAGAACACGGGAGTCGATATACTCAATCGCCTTGACCTTGTTTTCCGGCTCGCCTCTGTGGCCGCACTCATCGGGAGCTTCATAGTGAACATATGCGAAATCGACGCCGTTTTTAAGCTCCTCAACGGCGGCTTTCGCCTTGCCCTCAAAGTTGGTGTCGATGTAACCCGTTGCGCCCTCGACCTCGGGGGTGTTCATTCCTGCGGAAATACCGATGCCCTTGAGCAGATCGACTGCGGAAATAACCGTGCCTTTCTTGCCGTAAAGGTCTTCAAACTTAGGAAGAACGGGCTTCTTGCCCTCGCCCCAGAGCCAGATGGAGTTTGCCGGACGCTTGCCCTCGGCAATCCTCTTTTTGTTTACGGGATGATCCTTGAGCAGATCGTAGCTCTCTTTCATCATTGCGATGAGCTTTTCGGCATTCGGAGAGGTTGAGAGATACGGTCCCACAACCCTGTCGGAGATATCGTGCGGAGGAGTCATATTGCCAAGCTCAACCGTTCCGCCGTGGTGAATAAGACAGTGACGGTAGCTGACTCCCGAATAGAAATCAAATTCTCCGCCGCCGAAATGCTCCTGAACGGTCTTGATGATCTCCGCCGCCTCTGCGCTTGAGATATCGCCTGCGGAATAGTCGATCATCGTCTTATCCTCGTACTTTTCCTCGTCGGAGAGGGTTACGACATTACACCTGAGAGCAATATCGTCGTCCGCCATTTTAACACCGATGCTGACCGCCTCAAGCGGAGAGCGTCCCGTATAATATTTTTTCGGATCATATCCCATAACGCTGAGGTTTGCAACGTCGCTTCCGGGTTTGAGTCCCTCTGCGACAGTCCTGACAAGTCCGACCTCGCCGTGCTGAGCTAGACGGTCGAAATTCGGCTTGTTTGCAACCATCATCGGAGTTTTGCCTCCGAGAGCCGGAACAGGATAGTCCGCCATTCCGTCATACAGTACTACAACATATTTCATAACTGGCACCTGCCTTTTAACATATATTTCTTTGTGCTGTGAAACCGCTTTCTAAAAATGTGCTGTGTGCGATTTTATTCGGGCAATTTACAAACATCTACCCAGCCGCTGAATCCCTGTGCAATTCTTTCAAGCTCGTCAACTCTCAGCTCAACTGCGCTGTTTGAACTGCCGACCGCAGGGAAAACGATTTCAAATCTTTTGAGCGACTCGTCAAGATAGGTCTTGACTCCGTCATTTATTCCGAACGGGCAAACACCGCCGACCTTGTGACCGATCATTGACTCGACCTCGTCGGGAGTGAGCATTTTCGCCTTGGTCGAAAACGCCGCCTTATACTTTGGATTGTCGATTTTTGCGTCGCCGGCGGCAACTATGATGATTGCCTCGTCACCGACCTTGAATGAAAGGGATTTTGCAATACGCTTGCCCTCAACGCCGAGTGCCTGAGCCGCAAGCTCAACAGTTGCGCTGGAAACGTCAAACTCCTTTATTTTGTCCTCAACTCCGAATTGGCTGAGGTAGGCTCTTCCTTTTTCTATGGACATTGATTTGCCTCCGCCTTATCAGAAAATTTCTTTGGACTCAATCTGCTTTGCCGCAAGCTCGACGAATTCGTCAACGCTCATTGCGCCAATGTCGCCCTCGCCGCGTTTACGCACGGAAACACACTTGCCCTCAATATCCTTGTCGCCCATAAGGAGCATATACGGAATCTTCTGGAGCTGAGCCTCACGGATCTTGTAGCCCGTCTTTTCACTTCTTGTATCAACCTCACAGCGGATACCCCTTGCTTCAAGCTTCTTTGCGATCTCAAAGGCATAGTCGTGGTGACGGTCTGCGATCGGGAGAAGCTTAACCTGAACGGGAGCAAGCCAGATCGGGAACGCACCTGCAAAATGCTCGGTGATAACGCCGATAAATCTTTCGATCGAGCCGAAAACAACACGGTGAATCATAACGGGTGTGTGCTTCTCTCCGTCGGAGCCTGTGTATTCAAGATTGAATCTGCCGGGGAGCTGATAGTCAAGCTGGATTGTGCCGCACTGCCAGGTTCTTCCGAGGCTGTCCTTGATGTGGAAGTCAAGCTTCGGACCGTAGAAAGCTCCGTCACCCTCGTTGACAATATAGGTCTTTCCTACGCTTGTGATTGCGTCTGCGAGTGCATTTGTTGCGATCTCCCAGTCCTCCTCGGAGCCGATATGATCCTCCGGCATGGTGGAAAGCTCGATCTCATACGGAAGTCCGAACAGGGTGTAAACCTCGTCGAAAAGCTGTGCGATCCTTACAACCTCGTCACGGATCTGCTCGGGAGCAAGGAGAATGTGGGCGTCGTCCTGAGTGAAGCAGCGGACACGGAAAAGTCCGTGGAGCGCACCCGAAAGCTCGTTTCTGTGAACTCTGCCGAGCTCGCCGTAGCGAAGCGGCATTTCCTTGTATGAATGGGGCTCAAGCTCATAGACAAGAATACTGCCGGGGCAGTTCATCGGCTTGATTGCAAAATCTTCATCGTCGATGACCGTTGTAAACATATCGTCGTGGTAATGATCCCAGTGACCTGAGGTCTCCCAGAGTGAACGGCGCATGATCTGCGGAGTTGATATCTCGTAGTAGCCCCACTTCTTGTGAACCTCACGCCAGTAATTGATGAGGGTATTGCGAAGCACCATACCCTTCGGGAGGAAGAACGGCATTCCCGGAGCCTCGTCCCTGAGAGCGAAGAGTCCAAGCTCTCTGCCGAGCTTTCTGTGGTCACGCTTCTTTGCCTCCTCGATCGCCTCAAGGTAAGCGTCAAGCTCAGCCTGCTTTGTGAAAGCGGTTGCATAGATACGCTGGAGCATCTTGTTCTTTTCGCTTCCGCGCCAGTATGCGCCCGTTGCCGAGGTCAGCTTGAAAGCCTTGATCCTGCCTGTATCGGGAATGTGAGGGCCTGCGCAAAGCTCGGTGAACTCGCCCTGCTTGTAGAAGCTGATATTTTCGCCCTTGTCGGCGTGCTCCTTGACAAGCTCAACCTTGTAGATTTCGCCCTTGTCCTCATAGTATTTTACCGCTTCGTCGGGAGTCATTTCAAATTTATCAAGCGGAAGCTTTTCCTTGACAATCTTCTTCATCTCCGCCTCAATCTTTTCAAGATCTTCGGGGAGGAAAGGCTTCTCAACGTCAAAATCGTAATAAAAGCCGTTTGCAATAGAGGGGCCTATCGCAAGCTTAGCTTCGGGATAAAGTCTTTTGACTGCCTGAGCCATAATATGCGATGCGGTGTGGCGGAAGGTCTTCTTAGCCTCCTCATCGTCCTCAAAGGTAAGAAATTCAAGCTCGCAGTCGCCCTCGATCGGAGTTCTGAGATCCTGATATTCTCCGTTTATTTTGCAGATACAAACTGCCTTGTAAAGTCCCATGCCGATGCTTTTCGCAATTTCCATGGCGGTTGTGCCGTTCTCGTACTCCTTGACAACTCCGCCTTTCAAAGTTACATTTGCCATTTCTGTTCCTCCTAAATGAAAATAAAAAAGCTCCATCCCGAAAACTGGGATGAAGCATAAACTCCACGGTTCCACCCGTATTGCAGAAAAACTGCCACTCGAACGCCTTAACGCGGCAAACGGCGATCCTTATTTCGGAACGCTCTCCGCAGTGGTAACTGATTCCGAATATCGGTACGCTTTCACCGTGTGCGCACCTCTCTGAGGATATTCGCCCGAAACAGCCTTCTGCATCAACGATTTATATTATTGTCTACATTTTATAACGTTTTATTTTTCTTGTCAAGTGGGAAAAGCAGGATTTTTTTCAATATAATATTTTTGAGTAAACGTTTTCTTGACACGTTGGGAATGAACTGATATAATAATGTAAATTCTAAAATGGGTTAGATTTTGATTTCACATAAAGGGGCTGATACCAATGAGAAAGACGAAAATCATCTGCACCATAGGTCCTGCGTGTCGCAACGAGGAGACTCTGACCGCTATGATAAGGGCAGGAATGAACGTTGCAAGGCTCAACTTTTCCCACGGCTCTCATGCCGAGCATCTTGAAACTATCAATATGTTGAAAAATGTCAGGGAAAAGCTCGATGTTCCGCTTGCGATTATGCTTGACACCAAGGGGCCGGAATACCGTATAAAGAGCTTCAAGAACGGTTCGGTGCTGCTCAGGGACGGCGACACCTTCACCTTCACTACCGATCAGATTGTCGGAGACGAGAACAGAGTTTCCGTCAGCTATGCCGGTCTTGCGGACGAGCTTTCGGTCGGAGACACAATACTTCTTAACAATGCTCTGCTTAATTTTGAGGTCGTTTCGATTGACGGACACGATATTAACTGCCGTGTTGTCACGGGCGGCGAGCTTTCCAACAACAAGAGCATGAGCTTCCCCGGCAAGACGCTCAAGCAGAAATATGTCAGCGAACAGGACAAATCGGATATTCTTTTCGGAATTGAAAACGACGTTGATTTCATTGCCTGCTCCTTTGTTTCCTGCAAGCAGGATATCCTCGACATCAAAGAGGTTATGGGTGACGCAGTGAACAAAATCGACCTCATTGCCAAGATCGAAAACAGAGCCGGAATTGACAACATTGACGATATTTGCACCGAATGTGACGGCATTATGATTGCAAGAGGCGATATGGGTGTTGAGATCCCGTTCGTTGAGCTGCCGATAATTCAGAAAGCGCTTATCACGAAATGCCGTATGCTCGGCAAACGGGTTATCACGGCGACCGAGATGCTTGAATCCATGATTCACAATCCGAGACCGACGAGAGCCGAGACCTCCGACGTTGCCAATGCCGTTTATGACGGTACGAGCGCAATTATGCTTTCGGGTGAAACGGCGGCAGGCAAATACCCTGTTGAGGCGGTTGACACGATGGCTCGCATTGCAATGCAGACCGAAAAAAGCATCAACTACACAAAACGTTTCGGCAACACGGAGTTTAGAATCAAAAATCCCGTTGACGCAATTTCTCACGCAACCTGCGGAATGGCGATCGACCTTGACGCAAAGGTTATCGCCGTATGCTCCCTTTCGGGAATGACGGTCAGAATGGTTTCCCGTTTCCGTTCGCCCGTTGACATCATGGGCATGACCGTTGACAAGAAAACGTGGCGCAAGCTTTCAATGTCGTGGGGCGTTACTCCCGTCCTTTGCGAGACCTACGAGTCCACCGACGTGCTTTTCTATTCCGCTAAGAACAAGGCGATCGCAACTTTCGGACTTGAGCCGGGCGACCGTATCATCGTAACGGGCGGAATGACAAACGGAGTTTCGGGCAACACGAATTTGATTAAGGTTGAAACGGTTGGTTAAATTTTCAAAACAACCTTTAATAAGCACATTGTAGAACACTATCGACTTATGAAATCTTAACCCCCTCAGTCAGCTTCGCTG
>JAXJRE010000281.1:0-15810 GCA_036310785.1 Acutalibacteraceae bacterium | reverse complement strand
TATCTCAACGTCCGTGAGGACGCTATGGAGCTTTACGGCTTTTCAACGCCGAACGAGCTTGACTCTTTCCGTCAGCTCATCACGGTTTCGGGAGTAGGCCCGAAGGCGGCTCTTGCGATCCTTTCCGTACTCACACCCGACAGGCTGGCTTTGAGCATAGCCTCGGGAGACGCCAAGGCGATAACAAAGGCGCAGGGAGTCGGCGCAAAGATCGCTCAGAGAATAATTCTTGAATTGAAGAATAAATTTACGGCAGAGCTGACCGAGGAACAGTCCGAGATAGTCGGAGCTGTTCAGATGACATCGGGAGCGGAGAATGTCAACGAGGCAATCGAAGCTCTTGTTCAGCTCGGCTACAGTCGCTCCGAGGCGGCGGTCGCTCTCAGAAAGCTTGACAGCAATCTGCCTGTTGAGGAGCTTATCCGACAGGCTCTTAAATCACTGATATAAGGAGGGGCAGACATGGACGATATGGATTTTGAAAACCGGATAGTTGCCCCGGAATATATGGATAACGACAGCGATGTTGAGTTTCAGCTTCGTCCGAGGACGATGAACGACTACATCGGTCAGACCAAGGTTAAGGAAAACTTATCTATTTATATCGAAGCGGCGAAAAAGAGAAACGAGCCGCTGGATCATGTGCTTCTTTACGGCCC
This sequence comes from Acutalibacteraceae bacterium, assembly GCA_036310785.1. GTDB lineage: Bacteria > Bacillota > Clostridia > Oscillospirales > Acutalibacteraceae > CAG-488. The sequence goes on along the minus strand of JAXJRE010000281.1, from coordinate 15,151 downwards.
TCCCGGTCTCGGAAAGACGACGCTTGCAGGCATTATCGCAAATGAAATGGGCGTTAATTTCCGTGTGACCTCGGGACCTGCGATCGAGAAGCCGAAGGATCTTGCCGCCTTGCTGACAAATCTCAACGAGGGAGACGTGCTGTTTATCGACGAGATTCACCGTATGAACAGAAGCGTCGAGGAGGTGCTTTATCCTGCGATGGAGGACAATGCCCTTGATATCATTATAGGTCAAGGACCTTCAGCAAGAAGCATCAGAATTGATCTGCCGAGGTTTACCCTTGTCGGAGCAACGACGAGGGCGGGACAGCTCAGCGCACCCCTCAGAGATCGTTTCGGAGTTATTGCAAGGCTGGAGCTTTACTCTCCCGAGGAACTCGGAAGCATCGTTAAAAGAAGCGCAGGAATACTTAATATTGAGATAACCGACGGCGGAGCATATCAGATCGCCTCACGTTCAAGAGGAACGCCGAGAATTGCAAACAGGCTTCTCAAGCGTGTGCGTGATTTTGCTCAGGTGCTCGGCAACGGCATCATCACAGACGAAAATGCCGACCTTGCCCTGAACAGGCTTGAGGTCGATCCGCTCGGTCTTGATTCGATCGACAGACTGCTTCTGACGGCGATGATAAAGAACTACAACGGCGGCCCCGTCGGACTGGAAACTATCGCCGCCGCTATCGGTGAAGAAGCGATCACCATTGAAGATGTTTATGAACCGTTTCTGATGCAGATCGGATTTCTTTCGAGAACTCCGAGAGGACGTATGGTTACTCCTGCAGGCTATGCCCATCTGGGTATGCCGATGCCTGAACAGAGCGGTGTAAATAACAATCCCGTTCCACTGGCGGAACAGCAAAAATTTGAATTATAATTCGGAGGTCATTTTATGGGCAGATTATTCGGAACCGACGGCGCAAGAGGCGTTGCAAATTCTGAGCTTACCTGCGAGCTTGCCATGCAGATAGGCCGTGCTGCGGCAATGGTACTCATTGACGAAAACAAGAAGCGTCCGAGAGTTATGATCGGAATGGACACAAGAATTTCCTCAAATATGCTTTGCTCTGCAATCACGGCAGGTCTTTGCTCAGTCGGTGCGGACGTAATGCAGCTCGGTGTGCTTCCCACGCCTGCGGTTGCGTTCCTTGTCAAAAAATATGAATATGATGCGGCGGTGATGATAACCGCATCGCACAATCCCTGCGAATATAACGGTATCAAGATCTTCCAGGCGGACGGCTACAAGCTGCCCGATGAGCTGGAGGAAAAAATTGAGGCTATCATTCTTGACGGAGTTACTCAGCCGCCCTTTAAAATCGGTGCGGACATCGGCAGAATAAGAAGCTCCGAGATGCCGACCTTCGACTATACCCGTCACCTCATTTCAACGGTTGAGGACGTTGATTTTTCAGGCTACAAGGTTGCCCTTGACTGCGCAAACGGTGCGGCAAGCGTTACCGCTCCCGACCTTTTCACCGAGCTTGGAGTTGACTGCCACATCAAGTCCTCCATGCCGAACGGCATCAACATCAACAGAAAGTGCGGCTCAACTCACCTTGACGGACTTCAGAGATATGTCAGAGAATACGGCTGTGACGTCGGTTTCGCTTTCGACGGTGACGCTGACAGAATGTTGGCGGTCGATGAGAATGGCGAGGTCGTTGACGGCGACAAGATCATTGCGATCTGCGCAAAGGATATGAAGCAGAGGGGAGTCCTCACGGACGACACGGCGGTTGTTACCGTAATGAGCAATATGGGCTTCTTCGAGTTCTGCAAGAACAACGGTATCAAGACCGAGATTACCAAGGTAGGAGACAGATACGTTCTTGAAAATATGAAGGAAAACAACTACAAGATCGGCGGCGAACAGTCCGGTCACGTTATTTTCTTCGACTTCGCTTCAACGGGTGACGGACAGCTCACAGCTTTACAGCTTCTTGCCGTAATGAAGAGAACGGGCAAAAAGCTCTCCGAGCTTGCCGCCGAGATGGAGGTATTCCCTCAGGTGCTTATCAATGTCAGAGTTTCACAGATGGGCAAGGCACGTTACGACAAGGACGAGGAGATAAAGAAGGCTATCAAGAGTGCAGAAAAAGAGCTTGGCGAATCGGGCAGAGTGCTTGTTCGTGTTTCGGGAACGGAGCCGCTTGTCAGAGTTATGCTTGAGGGCAAGGACAAGGACAAGATACAGAGCCTTGCCGAGGATATCTCAGAGGTAGTTAAGGAAAGACTTATTTAAACGGAGGATGTTACAATGAGAGTTGCCGACGGCTGGAAGGATTATGAATTGCTGGATTGCTCCGACGGGGAAAGACTTGAACGCTGGGGCGAGGTTATCCTTATCCGTCCCGACCCTCAGGTGATCTGGAAAACACCGAAAAAGCATCCGATGTGGAAGAATGCAAACGCCCGATACCTCCGTTCTTCAACGGGCGGAGGTCATTGGGAGATACTCAGAAAAACTCCCGATTCGTGGCGTATCAATTATAAAGATTTGAGCCTGAACGTGAAAACGATGGGCTTCAAGCACACGGGAATTTTCCCCGAGCAGGCGGTCAACTGGGACTATACGGCGGAGATAATTAAAAAAGCCGGCAGACCGGTTAAGGTGCTCAACCTCTTTTCCTACACGGGAGGGGCGACTGTCGCCTGTCTCAAGGCAGGGGCGCAGGTCGTTCACGTTGACGCATCAAAGGGAATGGTCGCATGGGCAAAGGAAAATGCTGCGGTTTCCTCGGTTGCGGACAGACCTGTCCGCTGGATAGTTGACGACTGTATAAAATTTGTTCAGCGTGAAATACGCAGGGGCAACAAATACGATATAATAATTATGGATCCGCCGTCATACGGCAGAGGACCGGGCGGCGAGGTCTGGAAGCTCGAGGACGAGGTTTACAGCTTCGTCGAGCTTTGCACAAAGGTGCTTTCGGACGATCCGCTTATGGTGCTTATCAATTCATATACAACGGGACTTTCGCCCGCTGTTATGCAGTATATTCTCGGAGCGCTCGTTGTGCCGCAATTCGGCGGCGAGGTTACGGGAAGTGAAATCGGTTTGCCCGTCACACGGACGGGAATGGTTTTGCCGTGCGGTGCCTCGGCAATATGGAAGAAAAAGTAATTCGGAGAAACACAGAAAATGAGCGATACCTTTATAAAATTCGATAATGTTTCGTTTGCCTACGATGCGGAGGAGGAACAACCGATCAGGGCTGTGAACGATTTCAGCCTCACCGTTCCCGAGGGGCAGTTCCTTGCAATTCTCGGACACAACGGCTGCGGAAAATCAACGGTTGCGAAGCTCGTCAACGGTATTCTTGTTCCGACAAAGGGCAAGGTTACCGTCGCAGGTATGGACACCGCCGACGAGGACAAGACCGTTGATATACGCAGAAATGTCGGTATGGTTTTTCAAAATCCTGACAATCAGATCGTTGCTACCATTGTTGAGGACGACGTCGCTTTCGGTCCCGAAAATTTAGGCGTTGAGCCTGCCGAGATCAGAAAAGCAGTTGACGCCGCTCTTAAAGCTGTCGGAATGTACGAGTTCCGCAAGCGAGAGCCTCACCGACTTTCGGGAGGACAGAAGCAGAGGGTTGCGATCGCAGGCGTTATCGCAATGAACACAAAGTGCATCGTTATGGACGAGCCTACTGCCATGCTTGATCCGCAGGGCAGGAAAGAGGTCATCGACACCGTAATGAAGCTCAATAAAGAATTCGGAATAACCGTTATCCTGATAACACACTTTATGGACGAGGCCGTCAAGGCGGACAGAGTTGTGGTAATGGACGACGGCTGTATTGCTCTGGACTCAACGCCTAAGCAGGTGTTCAGAAACGTCGAAAAAATAAAGGCTCTGGGACTTGACGTTCCGCAGGCTACCGAGCTTGTTTACAGGCTCAGGAAAATGGGAATGAAGCTCCCCGACGATATACTTGACGAAAACGAATGTGCCGAGGCTGTTCTGAAGCTTTTGGAGGTGAAGAATTGATGCCGATACTTTCAATGCAGGGCGTTACCCACCTTTACAATGAGGGAATGCCGGGACAGTCAAAGGCGATTGACAATATAAATATTGATATTGATGAGGGCGAGCTTGTCGGAGTTATCGGACACACAGGCTCGGGAAAAAGCACCCTTGTTCAGCATTTCAACGGTATTCTAAAGCCGAACAGCGGAAAGGTTTTCGTTGATGGTACAGATATCTGGTCGGATAAAAAGGCGACAAGAGAGGCTCGCTTCAAGGTCGGACTTTGCTTCCAGTATCCCGAATATCAGCTTTTTGAGGAGACGGTGTATAAGGACATCGCTTTCGGCCCTAAGAATATGCGGCTCCCCGAAGATGAGATAAACAAAAGAGTTCGTATGGCGGCGGAATATGTCGGGCTTAAAAAAGAACTGCTGGAAAAATCGCCGTTCGATCTTTCGGGCGGTGAAAAAAGACGTGCCGCAATCGCAGGCGTTATCGCCATGCAGCCAAAGGTCTTGATTCTTGACGAGCCGACGGCAGGACTTGATCCGATCGGCAGAGATACAATACTTGATTTGATTAAAAATTACCGTGAAAAAACGGGAAGTACGGTTTTGCTCGTCTCTCACAGTATGGAGGACGTTGCAAAAATTGCAACTAAGGTTGCCGTAATGAATAATGCAAGGCTTGAGATGTACGGAACGGTCGATGAGGTCTATTCTCAGGCGGAAAGACTTCGTGAAATCGGACTGAATATTCCGCAGATATCAAAGGTCTTTGAGATCCTCAGACAAAAGGGTTATGATTTCGGCCCCGTCTATACGGTAGACCGGGCAGTCGAGGTTCTCATAAAATGATCCCCATGCACAAGGAGGTGCAAAGCCATTGTTAAAGGACATCACGATAGGTCAGTATTATAATGTTGATTCTCCGCTCCACAGAATGGACGCAAGGATGAAGATAATCCTGACCGTTGTGTTTATTGTTTCGATTTTTATGTGCAAAAGCTTTGAGGCTCTCGGTCTCATGGTGCTTTTCACGTTGATAGTTAATATAATTTCAAAGGTACCCGTCAAAATGGTTGCCAAAAGCCTGAAGCCGATCGTTATAATAGTTCTGTTCACCTCGGTGCTGAACATATTCTATATAAGAGGCGGCACGGAGCTTGTCAACTGGCACTTTATTCATATCACGTCAAACGGACTTTTTACCGCTCTTTTTATGGCGATAAGGATCGTTTGCCTTGTTGTGGTCAGCTCGCTTCTGACCTATACGACAACGCCGACAGTTCTGACGGATTCGCTTGAAAAGCTGTTTTCACCGCTCAAGGTGTTTAAGATTCCCGTATCAACTCTTGCGATGATGATGACGCTTGCTCTGCGCTTTATCCCGACTCTCATTGACGAGATCGACAGGATAACGAACGCACAGAAGGCGAGGGGAGCCGACCTCGACAACGGAAGCTTTATGCAGAGGGTTAAGGCTCTTGTTCCGATCATTGTGCCGCTGTTTGTCTCGTCGATAAGGAGAGCCTACGAGCTTGCTGACGCAATGGACTGCCGATGCTATACGGGAGGTCCGGGCAGAACGAGAATGAAGCAGATGAAGCTTCGCCCGATGGATTTCGTTTGGCTGGCGGCAACGCTTGTCTACTTCGCAGGAATAATTCTTCTCAACATCTATTTCAAGGCGGTGCTTGTCAAATGAGGAATCTTGCGCTTCGCCTGATGTATGACGGAACGGATTTCCACGGCTGGCAGGTTCAGCCCAACGGCATAACCGTTCAGGAATGTTTGCAGGACGCCGTTCAGACGATTCTCAGATCCCGTGACAGTATTACAGGCTGCAGCCGTACGGACACAGGAGTTCACGCCAATGATTTTTGCTGTACGCTGAGAACGGAGAGCGACATCGACTGCTACCGTCTTGTCGGTGCGCTCAATGCGGTTTTGCCCGACTCGGTTGCCGTGAAAAGCTGTGAGGAAATGCCGCTCGGCTTTCATCCGAGATATGATTGCAAAAAGAAGCGGTATCTTTACAGAATATGGAACAGTCCGCAAAAAAATCCTTTTTTGAAGGACTATGCGTGGCACTATAAAAAAAGGCTTGACGCAGATTTTCTTAACGCTCAGGCTCAGCAGTTTGTCGGCACATATGATTTTGCCGCCTTTTGCTCGTCGGGCAGCAGCGTTGAGGACACGGTCAGGACGATTTATTCATGCTCCGTTGTCAGAAACGGCGACGAGGTGGATTTTTATGTTGAGGGCGACGGATTTCTTTACCATATGGTGAGAATAATGGTCGGCTCGTTAATAGAAATTTCAGAAAAAAGAATTGAAAAAGACACACTGACAGCTATAATAGAAGGTAAGGACAGAGAAAAGGCAGGCAGAACCGCTCCTGCGCAGGGACTTTATCTTGACGCTGTCAGCTACGGGGAGGCAGAAGGTTGAAAAGCAACGAGAATGTGAAAAAGAAAAAGTTTTCCGTCGGCACACGGGCGAAGAGGATACTGACCGTCTGTCTTGCTGTTGCCGTTGTTATTCTCATAGTGATGACTGCGGCGGAGAAGCTCGGCAATATGACGATTGCAACCTTTACCTCGGACGTCAAGGCTTATTTTATGAGCCTCGGCAGAGGTGACGGCTATCCGTATTCGATCAGCGCAGATTCGGTCAGGAATATAACTGTCAACAAGTCCAATCTGACGGTTTTGCTCGACGACAAAACAACGGTACTGACCTCATCGGCAAAGGAGATCATGCCCAAGGCGCATACCTACACCGAGCCTGTTATGAAAATGAAAGGCTCAAAGATGATTGTCTACGATTTGGGATCGGGCAAATTCAGGGTGCAGAACGGCGCAGAAATTCTCCATGAGGAAAAGCTTGAAACAAATATTATGGCCGCGGCGATAGGCTCAAAAGGTAACTATGCCGTTGCGGTATACGGTGAAAACGCACAGTCCGCCCTCAAGGTTTACTCGAAGAACGGCAAGGAGAAATTTTCGTGGAACTTTACCGATGAAAGAGTAATTGACCTTGATCTTTCACCTAACGGAAAATATGCAGCCGTTGCCGTTGTAAAGGCTGTAAACGGAGAAATGTCCTCACGGCTTTATGTTTTCAATCTGAGCAAGCCCGACGAATATACCGCTTGCTTTGATTATACCGGCACAACGCTTCTCAGGGTAAATTATATCAAGGGCAACAATATTGTTGCTGTGGGCGACAATCTCAAATCATACATCAAAAACAATACCGACAGACAGGATGACCTGAGCTTCGGCTCCGATAAGCTCAGTAAATACTGTGTGGCTCAGGACGGTTCAAGCGCACTTGTCCGTTCAAAGTACGGCAGTTCGTCGCTTTCATCACTCACGTTTTACACCAACGGCAACAAGGAGAAATTTACGGTTGATTTTGATAAGGAAGCAAAATGGGTTGATACCGACGGAAAGTATATTGCCGTTCTCTTTGACAGCGAGGTCAGAACCTACAACAAGAGGGGCAAGCAGGTCGGAACTATCTACTTCACCGGAGAGCCGCAGAGGGTTACGGTTGACGGCGGAAGAACTTATGTGCTGACCTCGGTAAACATTAAAAGCTATAAAACAAGAGGAACTACGGACGAAAGGTAGGCATCAAAATGATACAGGAGCATATTGTTGATATTATTTTAGCGGCTCTTGTCGTTCTGATAACGGTGAGATACTACCGTAAGGGACTGATGGAAACGGTTTTCAGGTTCGGCTCTTACATAGTGGCTCTTGTAGCGGCGAGGGTGCTTTGCGGAACGGTCACGGACTGGATATACAGCAACACGAAGCTTTTCGGCTCCACGGAACGCTATCTTGCGAAGCTGATAGTGTTCGTGCTGATTTACATAGCGGTGCGTATCCTTTTCACATGGATTATTTATCTGCTCAGAACATTGAACAAGCTGCCCGTTATCAAGCACGCAAACAAGTTGCTCGGAGCGTTATTGGGACTGGGTTGCAGCTTAGTGGCAGTAATTGTCTTGAGCGTAGGCTTGCAAATATCCTCCCATGTGGTGTATAATGCGAAATATGTAAATGCAATAGATTCATCGGTTATCGTACAGGCAGTCCTTTCCAACGATAAGGTTGCCGAAAATATTAAGATGTTCAACGAGTTTGGAGGAATTTAACAATGTTTAAAGATCTGTTTAAAAACTGGAACACCGTTCCCAACTGGCTTTCCTTTGCGAGAATAATTATGGTTCCGATCTTTGCCTATCTCTTTCTTAATGACGGAATAAAAAACAATATCATATGGGCGGTATTTGTTCTTGCTCTTTCGGGACTTTCCGATTTCCTTGACGGCAAGATCGCAAGACGCTTTAATCAGATCAGCAATCTCGGAAAGGTGCTCGATCCCGTTGCGGATAAGCTGACGCAGATTACGATCGCCGTTCTGCTCTATATCAAATTCAGCAGCAGCTCTGAGTCGCTTATCAAAACATTCAGCTGGATCTTCCTTATTTTTATAATTAAAGAGTTTATTATGGTTCTCTTCGGAGGAATTATGATAGCCATAGGTCTCAGACCGAGTGCGGCGGAGATCTACGGAAAGGTTGCGACATTCGTTTTCTATTTTGTAATGATTGCGTTGTTCGCCTTTGCGCCCGACGTCGGAGCGTTCAATTCCCTTTGGACTATCCCAGACGCATTGCTTGTGGTGCTTGTCGCAATTTCGGCTCTTTTGACGGTGGTTGCGTTTGTCAGCTATCTGCCCGGAGTTTACAAGCAGTTTAAAACAAAATATTTCAGCAAATAACAGGAGAAAAACATGAAGCAAATAATGTGCAGTAAATGCGGAATCAGACCTGCTGTGATTTTTATGACGAGAATGGACGGCGATAAAAGCTCCCATCAGGAGGGACTTTGCCTGAAATGCGCCATGGAGTCACAGGGCCCGATAAAGCAGATGATGGAAAATATGGGAATAACCGAGGACGACTACGAGGCTATGAGCGAGCAGTTCGGCGCAATGATGGGTATGGGCGACGAAGGCGAGGGCTTCGAGCCGGGCGGTACGCCGACCTTCCCCTTTATGCAGGGATTTATGAAGAACGAGTCGGACGAGGATTTCACCGATGTTCCCGATACCGAAGTCAAGGATACCCCGAAAAGCAGAAAAAAGGGCGAAAAGAAATCGAAGAAACGCAAGTATCTTCCCCTTTACTGTACCAACCTCACCCAAAAGGCGAGGGAGGGTAAGATAGACAGAATAATCGGCAGAGATAACGAGATTTACAGAGTCATTCAGATTCTTTGCCGCCGATCCAAGAACAACCCCTGTCTTATCGGTGAGCCGGGAGTCGGTAAAACGGCTATTGCCGAGGGACTTGCCCTGAGAATAGCGAACGGCGATGTTCCGGCAAAGCTTGCCAATAAGGAAATTCAGCTTCTTGACCTCACCTCACTCGTTGCCGGCACTCAGTTCAGAGGCCAGTTCGAGGGCAGGGTGAAAGGACTTGTCGAGGAAGTCAAGTCCGAGGGTAACATTATCCTTTTCATTGACGAGGTGCATAACCTTGTCGGCACGGGCGGAGATTCCGAAGGCTCAATGAACGCCGCCAATATCCTCAAGCCAGCTCTTTCAAGAGGCGAGGTGCAGATCATCGGCGCAACTACCTTCACCGAGTACAGAAAGTATATCGAAAAGGACGCCGCACTTGAAAGACGTTTACAGCCCGTCACGGTTGAGGAGCCCTCGATCGAGGATACCTACAATATGCTTCTGGGCATCAAGGATTACTATGAGAATTACCATAAGGTTCAGATAAGCGACCACCTTGTTCACAGCGCAGTCACCCTTTCCGAAAGGTTTATTAACGACAGATTTTTGCCGGACAAGGCTATCGACCTGCTGGACGAGGCCTGCACCTGCGCAAACCTCAGGAACAAGAACATCAGCGAATATGAAAACAAGCTCAATGAAAAAGCCGATCTCATAATTCGTGAGCAGGATCTCATGGAGGCCGAGGAGCCGGATTATGAGGCCATTGCAAGAGTCAAGCAGGAAATAATGCAGTGCGAAACAAGAATAAATCAGCTCATTCCGCTTGTGGAAAACTCTCCGGTTACAGAGGAGGATCTCGCAAGGGTTATTCAGCTCTGGACAGGCATTCCTGCTCAGAAGATAGTTGAAAGCGATCTGCGCAGGCTTGCCGATCTTGATAAAAAGCTCAAGTCTAAGGTCATAGGTCAGGACGAAGCGGTCGATGTTGTTTCAAAGGCGGTCAGACGAGGCAGGATCAATGTCAGCCCGAGAAGAAGACCTTCGTCGTTCATCTTTGTCGGTCCTACGGGCGTCGGCAAAACCGAGCTTGTAAAACAGCTTGCAAACGAGCTTTTCGACACTCCCGAAACCCTTATCAGACTTGATATGTCGGAGTTTATGGAGAAGCACAGCGTTTCAAGAATTATCGGATCGCCTCCGGGCTATGTAGGCTATGACGAGGCAGGACAGCTCACCGAAAAGGTGCGCCGCAAGCCTTATTCCGTTCTCCTCTTTGACGAGATCGAAAAGGCTCACCCCGACGTTATGAATATTCTGCTTCAGATTCTTGACGAGGGCAAGATCACCGACGCACAGGGCAGAACGGTCAGTTTTGAGAATACTGTCATTGTGATGACCTCGAATGCCGGCAGCAGCCGCTCTGAGGGTGCTCTCGGCTTCGGAAAGACTCAGGGTGATGCTAACAAGGAAAAGGCGTTAAAGGCTCTCAGAGAGTTCCTCAGACCTGAATTTCTCGGCAGAGTTGACGAGATCGTGGTATTCAATGATCTTGATGAGGAGGCTTTCAGAAAGATTGCCGTTCTTATGCTGGACGAGTTCAAGGAGCCGCTCAGGGACAAGGGCATAGCCTTTGAATATACCGAGGACGCAGTTGCCGAGCTTGCAAGGCAGTCCGTCGGCGGAACAAGGGGTGCAAGAGACCTCAGAAACAATATTCGCCGCAAGGTGGAGGATAAGATCGCAGAAACTATCATAGATCATATTGATATTCCCGTGACCTCAATCACGGTTGACGCCAAGGACGGCGACGTTGTGCTGATTACGGAATAACAACAGATATTTAAAGCTTGTATCGGAAAAACCGGTACAAGCTTTTTGTATAACTGAATTTTTGGGCATCGGTGACTCAAAATAGGAAGCTGAATATAATGAGAATGTCGGATATTGATTAAATCCCCGAAAATAAATGATTATTCCGGCAAATGATTGGCAAATATAATACTGAAACCGAAAGTATGACAATCAAAATCTCGGAGAGTGATAAGGATGAACATAAAACGGGGAGACATATATTATGCGGATCTGAGTCCCGTCGTGGGCTCCGAACAGGGCGGCTTGAGACCTGTGCTGATAGTGCAGAACGATATAGGCAATAAATTCAGCCCGACGGTCATAGCCGCCGCAATAACGAGTCAGCGGTTCAAAACGGAGCTGCCGACTCATATACAGGTGGACGCACAGGACTGCGGACTTTCCAAGGATTCGATAGTCCTTCTCGAACAGGTGAGAACTCTCGACAAGCAAAGGCTCAAGGAACGTATGGGCAACCTCGGAGAAAGGGATATGTCCAGAGTGAACAGGGCATTGTCTGTCAGCCTCGGAATAATGAATTGACTTAAAAAACAGCAGCATTGTCTGAAAAAGAAAACAACCGGGCTTACTTCACTCGAAAGGTGCCCGGTTGTTTTAATTAAGGATTAAGAATTATTTTATAGATTTCCGCCATTCACTGTATCTGATTATTTCAAATTCAATGCTTTGATCTATACCTTTAAAATCTTTATAGCGCTCACACCAAACCGTGTTCGGATCCGGAGTCGAGTTCCAAAGATATCCTTGATAAGGAAGCTCCGGAACTTCGATAACTACCTTACCCTCAACAAGCTGTTCAGATACGTATTGATCTCTGCGCTTATCAGCAAGGAAAATATAACCGAAAATACTGAGGTAATAAATTGCAAAACAAAGACATACGGAGATTAGTGCCTTTGAGAAAACGCCGTTTCGTATATATTCACATTCCTGATCAAACACATAGCCAAAAACTTCACAGATAAAGAGTATGAAGAACATATAACTGCAGAAAAAGCACCGACTGCCTATGGGGGTTACAACGAAAAGCGGAGCTGTAAGTATAGCAATGCTTAAAACATAATAACCGAGTCGGAGTTTAACTGAGACATCTGTAACACTGATGAAACTCAGAATCAGAAGAGAAAGGCCAAACAGTATCATGAAAATGCTGTTAAAATATTTGGTATAATTGAGAACAATGTTCCAGCCTTGATAAAGCGCAACGGATATAGAGTATACTGTATATGAGATAACGATGAACAGATTGATATAAATAAAGAATTTTCTTATCGCTGAAATATGCTTGTTTTCTTTGATGAATTTCATTACGAGAATTATGCAGACAACGGTAATTAAGATGTTGAGCAGAACATTATTGAGCGTTAATTCCTTGCTGATTACATCAAATAGGTTTTCTTTAATACGCGAGAGCATACCTCCGGATGTGGTTTCCATTGTTCTGTATCCGTCGTTTGAATTAAGGATGTTCAGATAAGCACCATTTGAAAACATTATTATGCATCCTATAATTGAACCAAATAGATGGCTTAAAACAGGGGCAAAGACCTTTTTATAGAAAAATAAAGTGCCGATTACTATTATAATATCCATAGCAATTTGATAAAGTGTGATGTTTTCCATAAAGAGCGCAGCACAAACTCCGAGAACAAAGGTTGCGGTAAAGATTGCCTTATGAAATTTTGGTTTACCGTCAAATATGGATTTAATAATGCAAATATATGATATTATCAATGTAGTCGGAACGGCATAATTCGTAAATCCCGATGTCCAGACTATTGACTGCCGAAAAATGTATCTCGGCATAACCAATAAACCGATTAACGCCAGCAAAAGGACAGAGGTACTTTTATTCTTAACAGTTCTGTATATAAGATAAACAGTTCCTGTCATTACGCCTGACATTACAACGGATTTTAATATATTTGATCTTGTCAATGCGATAACAAGCAGATTGCCTAAATATCTGCCGTTATAGTCCTTAAAGTGATTGTGAAGGCGTTCAAGTCCGAGGCTGCCTCCCCAAGCCCAATCGTCTCCGGTGTAAGGAAACATATAAGCAAGACCTAAGAAAAAAATAAATACCGTAGATATTATAAGTACGTTTCTAACGGTGTTTTTGTTGACTTTATTCATTTTTCACCCTCCTAAATTAATTTTATTCTATCACAGCAAAGAATTAAAGTCAATACGATATCATTTTATCCCGACAGATACAACTATGATTATTTGCAATGAAAGAGAATTGGTGTTGTTATTTTAGAATTTATGTATTATAATAATTCAAGCTTTGAAAGAAAAGGAAGTCATCATGGAAAGAATACATACGTTAATATCCGAAAAAGGAGTTATATATTTAATATCCCAGATTGTGAGCATAATAGCAACGCTGTTTTTGCTTTTTTCATACCAGATGAAAAAGCACCGATCAATCGTGCTTATGCAGTCAATGGCAAGTCTGCTGTTTGGCTTGCAGTACCTTATGATCGGCTTGTACGGAGGAGCTTTGTGCAACTTTGTCGGAATGATAAGATCTTTTGCTTACTCTTACAGAACAAAGTCTAAATTCGTTGATAACATTATGTGTCCGATAATATTTTCGATAGCTTTTGCGGCAGTCGGCTATTTCACCTATGAAACGATGCTGTCGCTTCTTCCGATCTGTGCGATGATAATTTCCTCGTTTGTGACGTGGAATCCGAAAACTCAGCAGTTAAGAGCGTTGACGCTTCCGACCTCGGCAATGTGGCTTGTTTACAATTTTGTCGGCGGCTCTGTCGTGGCGGTAGGTGCGGAAATAATGAGCGAGATTTCAATCATTATCGGACTTATCAGATTCAGAAAGAGGAAACAAAGCACTACATCTTGCTGATATTGTTTGTTTTATTGAATAAAAAGAAAATCAATGTTGATTTTAAATTGAAAATATGATAAAATACTTTGAAATTGTTTTTTGAGGAGATGTATATGGTGAAGAAAAAAATCAAGTATGCCAATTTCCCGGATATGAACACCTGTAAATACATTGTGCTTTACGGCGGAAAGACCGGCGGAGACAAAAAACAGTACACTTTCTACAATTTTGACGGCGAGGTCGAAACCAAGACTTTTGCACAGGTAAATTACGATCTGACAGGCCTCGGACAGTACCTTTACAAGCTGGGACTCCGCGGCAAAAAGGTTGCCATACTCAGCGAAAACAGCTACTATTGGATTGCCTGTTATTTCTCTATCATCACGGGTAAGATGACGGCGATCCCGATGGATCCCAAGCTCCCGGATGACGATATTATTGATATTATGGTAAGAAGCGGCTGTAACGCCGTATATTACAGCGAGGATTTCAAGGGCACGGTTGAGCTTATGAAAAAGGCTGACGGCGTTGTCGTTGAACAGTATATAAGGATCGAGGATTTTTATTCCCTTGTCGAGGAGGGACACAACGAGGTTAAGAACGGAGTCGAAAGTTATCTCAACGACGAGGTGCTTCCGAGTGATCTTGCCTTCCTCGTATACACATCGGGAACAACCGGAAAGAGCAAGGGCGTTATGCTCTCTCAGGAGAACGTAGCCGCCGACAGCGTTGCCTCCTGCCGTGTTATGACGGGCGGACCTGCAATAGGTTTTCTTCCGCTTCATCACGCATTTTCATGGGTTGGCGCATTGTTCTCCGGTAATCTTCTTGTTGAATGGGGATTTATCTGCCGCAGAGACAAGACCCGGATTCACTTCTAACGTTTCAAAAGGCGTATCTGGGTTTGTAAGCGGTATAGGTTCCAAGTTTGGAAAGAAGGATGGTGATGCTGTCCCGCCGCCGCTTCCTACACTCAGTTACCATGTTGCTGTTGATGGTAATGCCGTTGGACCGTTGGATTACACTGGATTATTGGAGCTTGTCAAACAGGGCAAGCTGACCCCCGAGACTCTGGTTTGGAAAAAGGGCATGGAATCATGGGCTGAAGCGCAGACAATAACGGAACTATTGCCATTGTTCCGTGAAGAGGATGAAGAGTTGGTTCCGCCCCCCATTCCGGGG
>JAXJRE010000280.1:0-3688 GCA_036310785.1 Acutalibacteraceae bacterium | reverse complement strand
TACAAGATGGGCTGGGTGCCGATGAAGCAGATCAGCGAGAGCGGTACATATACCCTCGAGCCCGGCAGCTCTGATTCCGATACGATTCTTTATGAAATAAAAACTCCGATGTCGGGAAGCGAAAGCTTTATTCTTGAATACAGGAAGAAAGTGACCGATAATTTCAGCAATCTCGGCTTTGAAACCAAAATTCCGTCGTCGGGACTGCTTATTTATAGAGTCAACCGATCTGTTCCGAATTTAACCAATGCTCAGGGACAGGATTATCTCTATGTTTTCCGACCGGGAGAGACGGACACAACCTCGAGCGCAGGCGACCTTTTCAAGGCGGCTCTTGACCCCTCGGACAACAGGACGAGCTTCGGCTCTGCGGATTTTTCTGCATCTGTTTCAGACGGTACAATATTCTATTCCGACGGCTCAAACAGCGGAATTGTGATTTCCGATGTTGCCTATAACGAGGACTCATCGCAGATTTCGTTCAATATAACCTTTCCCGATTATTCTTCGCTCGGACTGTGGGAGCTTGTGCCGAACGATATATCTCTTGAGGCTTCAACAATAAATATGGACTCCGATTCTCAGGGCAATATTTACTCCTGTGTTACGGGAACGGAGAATTGGAATACTACAAATAAGATATATAAATTTGACGGCACAGCATGGACGGTTCTCGGCTCGGCTTTTTCGGGCGTGAACTACATTGATATGAAGATATACAACGACGTTCCGTATGTTCTTTATCTCAATTCGAGCGGCAGACCTGCTATTGCCAAATATGAGGGCGGCAAATGGAATACCTTGTTCACCGACACTTCCGTTTCCTATCCCAATGACATTCAGCTTTTCTCGGGAGATTCGGGCTTCTATGCCGCATGGACGGTTGACGGTTCAAAGCTGAGCATAAAAAAGATCACTTCGAGCGGAGTGACGAGCGTTAATTCCTCCCTGACGGCGGATTATTTTTCAAATCCGAGTCTCGGTGCGGTCGGAAACTATATCTATGTGACCTACTGTAATTTCGTTTTCGGCTCGGGCGCAAGCACTCAATATACACAGATAAAACGTTATAATCTTTCGACGGGAACATGGGAAAGCATTTCCGTTCCGAATCCTCTCGCTTCGTCAAATCTTCACAGAAGCATCGGCTACAACGGCGAATACTGGATGCTTGCCGTCGCTTCGGGCAGTACGCCTATCATCGTTAAGGTTGACGGAGACTCAAACGTTACTCAGTATAAAGTACCGACAACGATTACAAACTTCCTTGAGGCTTCTATGGATATTGCCGAGAACGGCACGGTTTGCGTTTCGTTGATCGCTTCGGGCGAGGCGAGCCAGATACTCTACCTTGACAGCGGCGAATGGAAACAGCTCGGCAGTGCGCCCTGCTCAGACTGTCAGTCTGCGGATATGACGGTCAGCAACAACAGGGTTTATGTCGGTGCGGTGCTTTCAAATACTGGTACTGTCAGCCTGACTTATAAGGATCTGCCCGAAAAGGAATTGCCTGAGCTTATCTCAATGGAGGCGGAAACGGTTGCCGTGACCGACTCTTACATAACGGGAATACCGCAGAAAGCCGTAAATCTCAGACTTTATCTTGAGGCGACCAACGGCGGATATTTCAAATACGATTCGGTCTGCACGGGCGGTCAGGTGCTTCTCTATACCGTCGATGACGTGCTCGTGAAAAGGTTTACTGTCATCATAAAGGGCGATGTGAACGGCGATGGTGCGGCAGACGGCTGTGATGCGGTTATCATCAATGCGGCTGCGGCAGGTATGATTGTTCTGTCGGATTACTCAGAAATGGCTTCGGACACCGACGGCGACGGAATTATTACCGACTCGGACAGCGAATATCCGATGAACTGCGGCTTGAATTTATAATTGTTATTTAAAAGGGGGCGAGGTTTCTTGCGAAGCAAAAAGGCTATGCTGAATTCGGCGGCTTCACTTCTGCTTGAATTTGTCAGCGTTATCTGCGGCTTTATTGTTCCGAGACTTATCATCGGCACATACGGCTCCGATATAAATGCGCTGACCTCCTCCATAACTCAGTTTCTCAGCTATATTGCCCTTGTTGAAGCAGGCGTCGGCGGAGTGATCAGAGCCGCACTTTACAAGCCTCTTGCCGAAAAAAACACAGCGGCAACAAGCAGTATTATAAAAGCAACCGAAAACTTTTTCAGAAAAATTGCCTATATCTTTCTTGGATATATGGCTGTGCTTGCGGCGGCATTTCCCGTCCTCGTCAATAAAAATTTCGATTGGGCATTCACGGCATCGCTCGTTGTAATAATAGGACTTAGCACCTTCGCACAGTATTATTTCGGAATGACCTATACCGTCCTTGTTCAGGCGGATCAGAGAAGATATATCACATCTTTTTTGCAGATAGGAACGATAATCCTCAATGCGGTTATGGTGGTCATTTTTATTAAACTCGGTGCGTCAATTCATTTTTTGAAGCTTGCAACCTCGTTTATTTATATTCTCCGACCGATCGCATTGAACATATATGTCAAGCGTAAATATCGGATCGACAAAAAAGCAAAGGCGGACAACGAAGCCGTTGCACAGCGTTGGGACGGTCTCGGACATCATATTGCCTATTTCGTCAATCTGAATACCGATGTTGCTCTGCTGACGGTGTTTGCAAAAATTTCCGATTCCGTTGCGCTTGCCGAGGTTTCCGTTTACACGGTTTATTATTCCGTTGTCAACGGCATAATGAAGGTTGCGAGCAGTCTGTCATCGGGCGTTGAGGCCGCTCTCGGCGATATGATTGCAAAAAAAGAATATGACAACCTCAACAGAAAGTTCAATCTGTACGAGTTTGCCTCCTTCACCCTTGTCACCGTGCTTTTTACCTGTGCTGGACTTTTGATTGTTCCTTTTATGCGTGTTTATATGAGGGGAGTAACAGACGCCGATTATATCAGACCGCTCTTTGCATATATTCTCGTTCTTGCGAACGCAATGTATTCGATCAGGATACCGTATCACAGCGTTGTCTATGCCGCAGGACATTACCGACAGACTCGCAACGGAGCTTTTGCCGAAGCAGGAATAAACATTGCGGTTTCGGCAGTTCTTGTTTATTTCTACGGAATTATCGGCGTTGCGGCAGGCACCTTGGTTGCAATGACGTTCAGAACCGTTCAATATGTTTATTACCTTTCAAAAAATATCCTTAAAAGAAGTATGACGTTTTTCTTTAAACGAATGGCGGTTTCCGTTCTGACGGTCGTATTGTCGGCGGCGGCAGTTCATTTTCTTCCCGATTTTTCAATGACCTCATATTTCAGATGGGCTCTTTACGCCTGCGTTGTCGGTGTGATTGTACTGGCGATTACCTGTATAGTTAATCTGATTTTTTCCCGCAAGGAGTTTGCCGGCGCTTTAGCCGTAGCAAAAAATGCGGTTTTTTCAAAGGTAAAAAAATAAATGTGTTAAAAATTTTAGATTGGAGATAAAAAACCATGGCAACAACAAAAAACAAAGAAAACATATACAAACTTACGTTGACTGCTGTTCTTACGGCTCTGATCTTCGTAATGGCTTTCACACCGCTCGGTTTTCTTAAAATCGGCGTCGTTTCCATTACGTTCCTTATGATTCCCGTAGTTATCGGCGCAATCATCGGCGGACCGGCTGTCGGCGCAGTGCTCGGCTTAATGTT
>JAXJRE010000279.1:0-14638 GCA_036310785.1 Acutalibacteraceae bacterium | reverse complement strand
TCGGCGCATGCGACACAGTTATTCCCGCACACGATACCATTATCAAAAGTCTTGACGAGAAAACTCTCGACTCAATCCCTCTGAGAAAGGAGCTTTATCTCGGTCAGACTCCCCAGTCGTTCAAGTATTCCATTGTCAGGAAGGCTTATGACGATTATTTTGCCCTCCCCGAGGATAAGCGTCCCGAAATGACCGATGACTGCGGACTTGTTCTTTCGGCAGGCGTTAAGATCGGTATGGCTATGGGCGACAAGCTTAATATGAAAATCACAACAATGGAGGATCTCCTCCTTGTTAAATCCATTGTCAGAGCCGGAAGATAAGGCAGAAAGGACTGGTAAATTTTGTTCGCCAAAAGTTACAAAATTACTGAACCTAAGAGATTTGAAATATTTGTTGAGGATATCAGAAACGAAAACGTTCTCGTCCGTCCCGATTATCTGGCTGTCTGCAAGGCGGATATCCGCTATTATCTCGGAAACAGAAGCCTTAGTATACTCAAAAGAAAATTCCCGATGAGTCTGATTCACGAGGCTACGGGCGTTGTTGTCCGTGACAAGAGCGGCGAATTCAAAAGCGGACAGAGGGTTGTTCTCCTCCCCTGCCGCAGGTCGGAATGTGACGGATCAAAATGCGAGGTCTGCGTCAGAGACAATCCGCATCTGCTCGACAACTACTGTCCCGAATCAAAGTTCTGTTCAAGCAACTATGACGGTTTTTCCAAGGAGCTTATTGATCTTGACAAGGAATATATGATTCCGATACCCGATGAGATCGGCGAGGAAGCCGTTTTTTCGGAGCTTATCTCCGTCGGCTGCTGTGCTCTGAGGCGAGCCGGCTTTACCGAGGGCGAAAGCGTTAATAGCGTTACGGTTTGGGGCGACGGAATAATGGGATATATCATTTCCCTCGTTGCAAAATACGGTTTCGGCTGTGAGGTCAATATCGTAGGACTGAGCAAGGAGAAGCTTGAAAAATTCGACTTTGCAAATGTTTACTATTCAAACGATATCGAAGCCCTGCCGAGAATGTCCGTTGCGATCGAGGCTGTCGGCGGAAACGCATCGGGCATCGCCGCAAATCAGGCGATCGACAAGCTCTATTCCGGCGGAAAGCTCATTCTTTCGGGCGTTGCGAATGACAATGTGCCGCTCAACACAAGAATGGTGCTTGAACACGGAATTTCCATCAGAGGAACGACAAGGAGCGTCCGATGTGACTTTGAAAAGGCGGTCGAGCTTCTCACGATCCCCGAATTCAGGAAGCATATCAAGACTCTTTTGCTCTCCGTCAGGGAGGTCAATAATATCAGAGATTACTACGCCGTATTCGAGGAGGAATCGAAGTCTACGGCACTCGGCAAGAATATTATGAAAATATCATTCTGAATAAACACCGAACGGGTATTTGCGGATTTTGCTGTACATACCCGTTTGTTTCTTCCTGAGAAAATAAAATAATTGTTGACACGGCTTTACAACGGTGCTATAATCGCACTATAAAACAGAATATGGTTTCGAGTATAGCTCGGATGATGGAGGCGCGGTGCTTTACAAGTAGCTTTCGCAGGAAAGGCAACACAGAAAGTGAAAAGATTGACCGCCGAAGCGTGGGGATCTGCCTTGTGAACCATAGCTGGGACGTTGCAGAATATGTAACGTACTGTCACAGCTTGTATGTGGAGTGCTGTCATGTAATAGTCGTTATGACATGGTTGGTATGAAGACACGGAACCATGTCGTTTTTTATTTTTATTGCAGGAGGTTTTATTGTGAAAAAGTCAAAGAAAATCATTTTGGCGATCGCCTGCGTCATTATAGTCGCTGTTCTTGCAATCGCCAAGGTAACAGACGGTTCTGTTGCAACGGTTAAGTGTACCGACTGCGACGGAACGGGAATCGTTCACGAGGTTGAATGTCCCGTTTGCGGCGGCTCGGCGGAGTATGCAGGTAAAAACTGTACGGCTTGCTCAGGCATAGGTGTGCTTAATGACGCAGAGTGCGAAAACTGTAGCGGCGAGGGCGAAGTCAGAGCTTCTTTCTGGGCTCTTGTTCCCCCTGTTATCGCTATTGCACTTGCGCTTATAACCAAAGAGGTTTACAGTTCCCTGTTTGTCGGTATTGTTGCCGGAGCTATCCTCGGTTCTGATTTCGTATTCACCAAAACAATGGATATTCTCGTCAACGACAGCCTGATCGAAGCTGTTTCGGGAACTGCCGGTATTTTCATCTTCCTTGTTGTTCTCGGCGTTATCGTTGCCCTTGTCAACAAGGCGGGCGGCTCGGCGGCTTTCGGAAAATGGGCGCAGAAGCACATCAAATCCCGTTCGGGTGCGATGATTGCTACCTTTGTTCTCGGTGTGCTCATCTTCATTGACGACTACTTCAACTGCCTTACGGTCGGTTCGGTTATGCGCCCCGTAACAGACGGTCACAGAGTTTCAAGATCAAAGCTTTCATATCTTATTGACGCAACTGCGGCTCCGGTTTGTATGATCGCTCCGATTTCCTCATGGGCGGCGGCCGTTGCCTCATATGCCGACGAGGGACAGGGAATTGCTCTTTTCATCAGAGCTATTCCGTTTAACTTCTACTCGCTTCTCACCTTTGTTTTCATCATCGGTCTTACGCTTATGAAATTTGACTACGGCCCGATGAGAATCCATGAGCTGAACGCAAAGAAGAACGGCGACCTTTACACCACCGGAGATAAGGCAGAGGTTGAAGAAAGCGATCCGTCATCAAACGGAAAGGTTCTCGACCTTGTTCTTCCGATCGTTGTACTTATCGCTGTATGCGTCTTTGCACTCGTTTATGTCGGAGGAATTTTCGACGGAAGCGGATTCGTTGAGGCTTTCTCAAACACTGACGCTACGGTCGGTCTTCCCTGGGGCAGCATCATTGCTCTTGTATTCACCATCATTTATCTTTGTGCAAGAAAGCTTGTTTCCTTCAAGGAAGCTATGGAGTGTATTCCCAAGGGCTTCATCGCCATGGTTCCGGCTATCCTCATTCTTACCTTTGCAACATCGCTTAAAAACACCACGGCTGTACTCGGCGCAAAGCCGTTTGTTGCCGACGTAATGGCAAACGTTGCAGGAGAATTCCAGAACTTCCTTCCGGCTATCATCTTCCTTGTTGCCTGCTTCATCTCCTTTGCAACAGGTACTTCATGGGGTACTTTCGGTATTCTCATTCCCATCGTCATCGCAATCTTCCCCTCAGGAGCAATTCAGACAATCGGTATGTCTGCCTGCCTTGCAGGTTCTGTTTGCGGTGACCACTGCTCTCCGATCTCGGATACGACTATCATGTCCTCCGCCGGCGGTCAGTGCAACCACCTCAACCATGTTTCAACTCAGCTTCCGTACGCTATATCCGTTGCGGCGATCTCGTTCGTTATGTATATAGTTTCCGGCTTCGTTCAGAAGGCATATATCGTTCTTCCGATCGGAATCGTTCTTACCGTTGCGTTCCTCTTTGTAATGAAGGCGGCTATGGTAAAGAAGTACGGAAAAGAAAACGTATAAGCAAGTTTTATTTCAATTCGGGACTGCGGTTAGCCGCAGTCCCATATTTTGCGATTTTATAATGATTTTTTCGTTTTTAATACTTTACTTTTAAGGTAAAACTTGTTAAAATACAGATAAATCTTTTTTGAGGTGATAATTATGTCAAAAAAACTCG
Organism: Acutalibacteraceae bacterium; assembly: GCA_036310785.1. GTDB lineage: Bacteria > Bacillota > Clostridia > Oscillospirales > Acutalibacteraceae > CAG-488. Next base: position 10,952 of record JAXJRE010000279.1, on the reverse strand, counting down.
GTGTAGCAGTTATCGGTTGCGGAAACATTTCCCGTTCGCATATACCAAATTATCTCAAGCTTGACAATGTTGAGGTACGTTACTTCTGCGATATTATTCCCGAACGTGCAGATGCCGCCGTTGAGACCTACGGCTGCGGCAAGGCGGTCTACAACTATAAAGAGCTGCTCGGTCACGATGACATCGACATCGTTTCTGTTTGTACTCACAACGATTTCCACGCTCCGATCTCGATCGACTTTATGAGAGACGGCAAGGACGTGCTTTGCGAAAAGCCTGCGGCAAGAACTCTTGCAGAGGCTCTCGAAATGCAGAAGGTTGCCCATGAAACGGGCAGAATGCTCTCGATCGGCGTTGTAAACCGTTTTGTAGATTCCGTCAACAAGGTAAAGGAGCTTATAGAGAACGGAACTCTCGGTGAGGTTTATCAGGTTTATATCAGCTTCCGCGCTCACCGTTCAATCCCCGGTCTGGGCGGAGATTTTACCACCAAGGCTGTTTCGGGCGGCGGAGTGCTTATCGACTGGGGCGTTCATTACATTGACCTTGTTCTCTACTGTCTCGGCGAGCCTACTCCCCTCACCTGCTCGGGCGTTGCGCACTGCAAGCTCGGCACACCGATGGAGGACTATGTATGCACAGGCATGTGGGCTGACGACACGAGCGACAGGAAAAACGGAACATATGATGTTGACGATTTTGTAACCGGTCTCATCAGAACGGACAAAGCCACCCTCACTCTCAACGGTGCGTGGGCACAGAATATCGGCGAGCGGGAGTGCTTCGTTGATTTCCTCGGCACTAAGGGCGGCATCAGAATGCAGTACGGCGGAAAATTCAAGCTCTATTCGACAATGGGCGATATGCTCACGGAAATCACCCCTGACTACAAATCGACAGGCTTCGACTACGGAAAAGAGATTGAATCGTTTGTTGAGTCGGCTATTACAAGAAAGCCGAACCAGGCTCACATTGACAAGGCGATAGTCACTTCAAAAATTCTCGACGCAATTTACAGATCGTCGGATTCGGGTAAGGAAGTTACTTTATAATCATACTCTCGGAGGAAAAACCAATGGACATTAAAATCTTTAACAACGCCGAAGAAATTGCCGTTGCGGCAGCTCAGCTTTATAAGGAGCTGATCGTTCAGAAGCCGAATGCAGTTCTCGGCCTTGCAACGGGCGCAACTCCCGTTCCTACATACAAAAAGATTATCGAGCTTTACAATAACGGCGAGATCAGCTTCAAGGAGGTCACAACCTTTAACCTTGACGAATACTGCGATCTTGACAAGAACGATAAGAACAGCTACTACACCTTTATGCACGAGAATCTCTTCAACCACGTTGACATCAAGGAGGAGAACGTAAACTTCCTTGACGGCAACGCAGAGGACTGCGACGCTGAAAGCAAGCGATATGCCGAGGCTATCAAGGCCGCCGGCGGAATTGATCTTCAGCTTCTCGGAATCGGCACGAACGGTCACATTGCCTTCAATGAGCCTGCCGACAAATTCACCGACGAGGCTTTCAAGGTCACCCTCACTCAGAGCACGATCGACTCCAATCAGCAGTATTTCGGCGACGTTCCGATGCCGAGATATGCAATGACAATGGGTATCGGCTCAATCATGCGTTCAAAGAAAATTCTTCTTATCGCAACGGGCGAAAAGAAAGCAAAGGCAATTAAGGCTATGGTTTCCGGCGAGATCACACCGCAGATCCCCTGCTCAATTCTCAACGAGCATGATGATGTAATCGTAATGCTTGATAAAGCGGCGGCAAGCCTTATCGGCTGATCATACAAAAACCGTAAAATCGGGACTGCTTCCGGCAGTCCCTTTTATATTTTGAATTAACAGGACGGCAAAAATATAAATAAATTGTAAAAAATATCGTATAAAACGAAAAAAATATTGTTTAGGTCTTGTAAAAAAAACGGAAATGTATTAAAATACTGTTGTTATGCTGACTTGTTATCGGCAACATTTCATTAAGTAAAGGATGAATACAATGGCTAATGAAAAGTCTAAGGCAGAACAGTACCGTGACGAACGTAAGGCACGTATTGCAAAGTCTGCCAAAAAAAATGCACATAGCATGGAAAAGAGAAACACTGTGAAAAAGTTCACCGGAAAGGTCATTTCCATTGTCCTTTGTGCGGTAATAGTTCTCGGAATTGTCGGATTTTCCCTCAACTATTACGGTGCTCTCCAGAGAGTTATCAGAATCGGCGGAGTCGGCTCGGAACAGCCTGTTACGATCGCCGAGTATGAATACTACTATATGAGAGCATATAACCAAGTCAGATATCAGGCTCAGTACTATGAGTACTACTATCAGACCAGCATGGGATATGACACAAGCCTTGCTCCCGATGAGCAGACTCAGACCACTAAGGACAACGACGGCAACGAGATTACATGGGCTGAAAAGCTCCATAACGACACCATCGAGCTTATCCAGCTTCATAAGGCATATTACAACGAGGCTCTCAAGAGAGGTCTTGAGCTTGACGAGGCTGATAAGGCTTACATAGATCAGCAGATCGAAGATCTTCGTGAGGAAGCCGAGGGCGCAGGCTCAACAGGTACAGACGATCAGCCTAAGGTTAAGTATTCCCTTAACGCATATCTTCGTAAGGTTTACGGTGGCTCGATCAATGAGAGATTCCTCCGCAAGCAGCTCAAGATTCAGCTCCTTGCTCAGAAATATCTGACCGAGAGAACTGCTGAGATCGCCGACGGCTACAAGCAGGCAGATATTGACGCAGCTTACAAGGAGGATACCTCCAAGTATGATTTCGTTACATTCAGAGCTTATACCTTCAAGACAACCGAGCTTACCGCTGAGGAAAACGAGACTGACGAGCAGCTCAAGGCACGTCAGGAAAAGGCTGACGCAGAGGTTAAGAAGAACGCTAACGATTTCTACGGCGCTGTAAAGAATGAAGCTACCTTCACCGCAAAGGCTAAGGAGCTTAACAAGGATACGGAAAACTACGACGTTGATAAGGATACACTCTATTCAATGCTCAAGGACAGCGTTTCTCAGAACTTCTCCGAGGACGCCGCAAAGTGGCTCTTTGAAAGCTCGACAAAGGTCGGCACGACTAAGCTCTTCTCCGACGAGGAAAACGGAAAGTACATCGTTGTTCTTGCAGTTAAGGCACCTCATCAGGAGCAGACCGTAACAGCCCGTCATATTCTCTTCTCAACACAGGATCAGAATACGGGAAGCGATCTTTCCGATGAGGAAATTGCAGAGAAGAAAAACCAGGCTGAGGACGTTCTCAAGCAGTTTAACGAGGGCAGCAAGACTGAGGAAAGCTTCGCAGCTCTTGCCGTTAAGTACACAGAGGACAGCGGTTCTTCTGCAAACGGCGGACTTTATGAGAACATTTATCCCGGTCAGATGGTTGCCGAGTTCAACGATTGGTGCTTCGACGAAAGCCGTCAGCCCGGAGATGTTGAGATGGTTAAGACCGACTACGGCTATCATATCATCTACTTCATTGCTAAGGACGGCACAAATTACTATGATTCAGCAATCCGTGCTTCAAAGGCTGAAGATGATGTAGAGACGGAAACAAAAGAAATGCGTGATGGTGACACCTACAAGGTAGGCATCGGTCCCCGCCGCACAGAGTATGCGGAAAACAGAGCTATCAAGAAGATCAAGTATCTTGTTGAGCTTAACAAAGCTAACTCCTCTACATCATATTAATAAGCTGTAAAAACAGTTAAATAAGATTTTACTGCAAGTCATCCGAAAGGATTGGCTTGCAGTTTTTTGATCTCTGCATAAAAGGTTGCATCAGAATTTAAAGATTTATTGTCTAATGTCTACTGTCTAAAATCTAACGTCTATGTTCAGCCTTCCCCTTGAGGGGAAGGTGCCGAGGAACGAGGCGGATGAGGTGTCAGAATGTTGAAAATCATACAGAAATTAAATCTCATCAAACCTGCTCCACCTCATCACCGCCTGCGGCGGAGCTTCCCCTCAAGGGGAAGCCTTGCATAGTTTCATCAGATTTTAAAGTTTTATTGTCTAAAATCTAATATCTAAAATCTAACGTCTAATTTGCCCTCTCAATCAGCTTTGACAGCAACTTTTTATGGTTAAATATGAACAAATTGTAAACAAACAGTCTTTTTGGGCGGTCTATAACAGCTATTTGTTATGGATCGCTCTTTTTTTGTCTTTGGTTGAGGGGCAACCCTCGCAAACGGTTAACCGTATAAAAAGAAAGGAAGTATTTATGGCACTTGAAGAAAAAGAGAGACTGTTCTGTCTATTCTTTTCTCAGACAAGGGACGCACGTTCCTCTGCCGCAAAGGCGGGCTACGGACTAAAGTCACGCAAGCACGGACTTGCCCTATTGGAGAGGAGCGACATAAAAAAAGAGATCGAGAGGCTTGATAAAAAGCGAAAGATCAACCGTGACGAGATCATCGCAGGCTACCGTCAGCTTGCGTTCGGAAATATTTCGGACGCTGTGAGACTGGCGTACTCCGACGATAAACCCCTGCTCGGAACGGAAAAGCTCGATCTTTTCAATGTCAGCGAGATCAAGCGCTCCAAGGGAGGCGGTCTTGAAATTAAATTCTTTGACCGCATCAAGGCGTTGGAGCATCTTGAACAGCTTTGCTCAGTAGGCGACGACGAATGTGCTCATCCCTTTTACAAGGCGCTCGAAAACAGCGCCGCAAGGCTGAGGAATGATAAGCTTGAATAACGCACTTTCATCCTTCAACTCTTTCTCGGAAAAACAGCTTGAGGTCATGACATGGTGGTGTCAGAATTCCGACAAGAAGGACTATGACGCAATCATATGTGACGGAGCCGTCCGTTCGGGAAAGACAGTTTGTATGTCACTTTCTTTTATTGCCTGGTCGTTCTCGGCTTTCTCAGACACATCATTTGCGATTTGCGGAAAAACAATAGCATCACTCAAGAGGAATGTTATCACTCCCCTGAGTCCAATTTTAGCCTCTCTCGGCTTCGCAATCAATCTGAAATCGTCGCAGAATTATATCGAAATGACCTATCAGAATACAGTCAACCGTTATTACCTTTTCGGCGGAAAGGATGAAGGCTCTGCGGCTCTTATTCAGGGAATGACGCTCGGCGGAGTTCTGCTTGACGAGGTGGCTCTGATGCCTCGTTCATTCGTTGAGCAGGCTATCGCAAGATGCTCTCTCGAAGGCTCAAAGCTTTGGTTCAACTGCAACCCCGAGCATCCCATGCACTGGTTCTACCGTGAATGGATCCTCAAGGCGAAGCAGAAGAACTGCCTTTATCTTCACTTCACAATGCGTGACAATCCGTCACTCACACCCAACATAATACAGCGGTACGAGAGTCTTTACTCAGGCGCATTTTACAAGCGTTTTGTGGAGGGCAAATGGGTTGCGGCTCAGGGTGTCGTCTACCCGATGTTCAGCGAGGAAATCCACGTCAGGACACCTCCCGAAACGCAGATGTTCAACCGCTTTTTCATCTCCTGCGACTACGGCACGGTCAACCCCTGCTCGTTCGGTCTGTGGGGTGAATACGAAAGCAGTTGGTACCGTATCCGTGAGTATTATTACGATTCACGAAAAAAGGGTGAGCAAAGGACGGACGCAGAGCATTATGATGAGCTGGAAAAGCTTGCAGGCGGACTTGATATTGAAGCTGTCATTGTTGATCCGTCGGCGGCAAGCTTTATCCAATGTATCCGCAGAAAAGGCCGTTTCACGGTGATACCTGCCAAAAACGACGTTGTTGACGGCATACGGCAGGTTTCGGATGCCCTTAAACAGAGGAAAATCTATTTTTCACCCGAATGTAAGGACACGCTCCGTGAATTTTCGCTTTACAAGTGGGACGACAAAGCAGTTCGGGACGCTCCGCGAAAGGAAAATGACCATGCAATGGACGATCTGAGATACTTCGTCACAACAGCGCTGAATGCGCCCGAAAATGACTTTTTTGTAATGAGCGTTTCAAGATAAACGCTCTCCCACCGTAAAAAAGAAAGGAGAATTTCAGTGGGAATATTCAAGAAATTATCCGCTGCAAAAACTGCGGTCTCGGCACCGCAAACCTACAAGAATAATCCTTTCAGTCTTCTTGACAGCTACACACCGCTTTCATCGGTTCAGAACAAGCTTTACCGTGAGCTACGTGAAGCTATCCCCATTATCGACGCCGCAATCTACAAGATCATCAGACTGACGGGCGGCTTTCGCATCGACTGCGACAACAAGGAATGTGAAAATGAGCTTCGCCGTTTTCTGTCCGAGGTCAAGGTTGGAGCAGGTCAGCAGGGCATAAACTCGTTCCTGTCCACCTACTTTGAACAGCTTCTGACCTACGGAACGGCGGTCGGTGAGATGATAACAGACTCGGACGGTAATTTTGCCGCTCTTTATAACGCCGAGCTTGACGACGTTGAGCTGAGACGTGCCGACGACGGATTTTCAACCGTTGTATGTGTGCGTGAGCTTGCCGAGGCGAAGCCTGTCGAATATCCTCAGCTTGTGCTTCTGTCGGTGCTCAACCCCGAAGCCGGACAGCTTACGGGCAATTCGCTTTTAAAGGGGCTTCCCTTTGTCAGCAACATTCTGATGAAGATCTACAACACGATCGGCATCAACTGGGAACGTGTCGGCAATGTCAGATTTGCCGTCACCTACAAGCCGCAGAACGATGTCGTTGACCGTGCCTATGCCAAGGACAGGGCACAGCAGGTCGCCCGTGAGTGGAGCGAGGCGATGCAGCCGGGCAGTCAGCTCAGGGACTTTGTCGCAGTCGGCGATGTAAGCATTAAGGCGATCGGTGCAGACAATCAGATACTTGACAGCGAGGTTCCCGTCCGTCAGATGCTCGAACAGATCGTTGCGAAAACGGGACTGCCGCCGTTTATGCTCAGTCTGAGCTGGTCGTCAACCGAGAGAATGTCCTCTCAGCAGGCGGACGTGCTGACAAGCGAGCTTGAGGCATACCGCAGACTGCTCACACCCGTCATTGAAAAAATATGCAGATTCTGGATGGTGACAAACGGCAGGAACGAACAGTTCAGCGTTGAGTGGGACGATATCACGCTTCAGGATGAGGTCGAGCTGGCAAAAGCACGTCTTTACCGTGCTCAGAGTGAAAGGATCGAACAGGAGTTGAAATCAGTTGAATAAGGAATACAAGGGAAACATTTCACCCTGCGAATTGACGAAAGATGATCTCGTCGAGATCAACCGCTTCACCGTTAAGGAGCTGAAAGCCGACGAGGTTTACAGCTTCAATGTTATTCTCTGCGACAACGAAATCGACAGGGACGGCGAACGTTTCAGCGCCGACGCACTCGCGCAGCTTGCAAAGCTCTTTGTGGGTGTGACGGGCATATTCGACCACAATCCAAAGAGCGCAAATCAGAGCGCAAGGATTTACTCAGCCGAATGTGTGAAAATTCCGGGTAAAAGGACGGCTGACGGCGAGGAATACCTTTGCGTTAAGGCAAAGGCTTACATTCCTCTGACCGAAAAAAATTCCGACCTGATAAGCGACATCAACGCAGGAATAAAAAAGGAGGTCAGCGTAAGCTGTGCCGTCGGAGCTTTCACCTGTTCCGTGTGCGGAAACGATATGAGGCACGGTCAGTGCAATCATATCAAGGGCAAAACCTACGGCGGCAAGCTTTGTTACTGCACCCTTTCCGATATTTCGGACGCTTACGAATGGTCCTTCGTCGCAGTTCCGGCTCAGGTAAACGCAGGTGTGACAAAAAGCTACATAAAGGAGATTGAATCAATGGAAAACTGTATCAAGGCAATAAAAGACGGCAATCCCGTCAAGCTCGGAGAAAACGAGTCAAGACAGCTTGCCGAATACATTGCAAAGCTTGAGAAGCAGGCAAAGGACGGTGCGGTCTACCGCCGTTCTCTTACGGAGGAAACCGCCAAGTATGCCGTTCTCTCAGTTCCCTCTCTCTCAAGCGAAAGCATTGAAAAGATGTGCTCCTCGGTCGAAACGGAGGAGCTTGTAAAGATCAGGGACGCTTTCAGAAAAAAGGCGGAGGAAGTCATTCCCCTCTCGCCTCAGCTCAAAGCGAAGAAAGACAAAACAACAGTCACAAACAACGATTTTAAATTTTAAGGAGGACTACAAATGGGTTTTGACAATTTAAGACTTGAAAAAGGAATGTACGGCACAGGCCGTAGCTTTACACAGGTTTTGGAGGGCCTTGATCCCTCCGAGAATTACAGGGGCACCGAGCTTGAGGGGCTTGACGCTTATCAGCGTCAGCTCAAGCGTTTCGGCATCAAGCCTCAGGGCTCGGACAGCTCGGTGGTCGGCAAGTTTTTCCAGACAAGCGACGCTGCAGTTCTTTTCCCCGAATACGTTTCAAGAGCCGTTCGCTACGGTATGGACGAGGCAAGCTTTCTGCCCGACATTATCGCCGCTACAACGAACATCGACTCTCTCGATTACCGTGCAATGAACCTTGAGATGACCTCGGCAAACGCCGAAATGAAGGTGTTCAATGAGGGCGATACCCTTGAAACAGCCAACTTTAAGGTAAGCGACAGAACTATCCGTCTCAAGAAAAGAGGCAGAATGATAACCACCTCATACGATGTGCTTCGTTTTCAGCGTCTTGACGTTGTTTCCGTCGCTCTCAAGAGAATCGGCGCATACCTCGCTCAGAGCCTTATGGCAGACGCAGTTGACGTGCTTATCAACGGTGACGGCGGAAAGAACAAGGCGGAGGCTTGCGCTCTCGCCGCAGACGAATACACCTACGATGATCTAATCGACTTCTGGAACAAATTCGCTCCCTATGAGCTGAACACGATCCTCGCTTCTCCGGGAGTAACGGCAACCATTCTCAAGATGAACGAGTTCAGAGACGCCGCCGCAGGACTTAATTTCCACGGCACAGGCAAGCTCATTACACCGTTCGGCGCAAATCTCATCAAATCATCTCACGTCACAAACAACACAATGATGATCGGTCTTGACAAGAGCTGTGCACTTGAAATGGTCAAGGTCGGTGATGTTGAGACCGATTACGGCAAGCTCGTTGACAGACAGCTTGAGCAGATCGCCATCACTTCGATCACAGGCTTTGCAAAGATTCTTCCCGGCGCGGTTAAGACTCTCGCTCCTGCCGAGATCACAACCACAACCGAGGATCAGTCAGAGATCCCGTCAGAATGAGTTGCTGGGAGGTAAAAGACTATCTCGGTGAGCTGACGGACATTTCGGCATACAAGGAAGAAGAGATTCTTCCTTTATGCCGCTCCTGTCTCAAAGAGATAGAGGCGAAGCTAAAGCCTGACGCTGACAGAAACGATTACCGGATAGTTTCCGCCGCCGCAGGTCTTGCCTGCTACAAGCTTTTGCTCAGGCAAAGCTCATTTGCAAGCGAAGCGAACGTCACAAGCTTCAAGGCAGGCGATTTAAGCATTGAGCAGGAAAACAAGGACACCGAAAAGCTTCTGAGTGAAGCTAAGGACTTTTATGAAAAGAAAATGCTTGAAATCATTCCGCTTTGCCGGGACGACAGCTTCGCTTTTAATCAGATCAGGGTGATGTAAAATGACGGTCAAATCAATGTTTAAAAAATACGGTCAGGAGGTCACTGTCAAGACCGACGACGGCTGGAGCAGTCCGATTTTCGGCGCATTCATTCAGCCGCTGAGATACAAGAACAAAATGTATCTTAACGGCGTCAATACCGTCATCGGCTTCAACAGTCAGGGACACTACCTTTACATCGGTCCGCCCGATCACGACCTTGAAGCGGAAGGCTGTCACGTTGAGTCAAACGGAAAAAAATTCACGGTTGACCGCTGTGAAAAGGTCTATGTCAAAAATGAGGTTGTGTATATCTGGGCGATCATCAGAGAAATAGTGGAGGTTGAGTAATGGACAGTATAGTTTCACTGCCGATAAGGATAGTCGAGTGGCTCGGCAGTCAGGAGGATATGAACGATCTGACCTTTTTCGTCGAATATCCGCCGATCAAAAAAGCTGTTCCGCTGAGAAAGGCTATCGTTGCGGTAGGAATCGAAAACATAGAGATCGTTGACAAGTTTGTTGCAAACGACGACGGAGTGCTTGAACGTCAGGAATACTGCCGCACCGCAGAAATCAAGGCAAATCTGAGCATCTGCGTACCCTTTTCAAAGGGCGGACAGGCATGTCACGATATCTTTACGAGAATTGCCGATGCGCTCACATTCAGAACCAATCTGAATATTGAGAAATCGGGCTGTGAGGAGATAGTTTCCGACCGTGACACAGACGCGCTCGTGATGAACGGCTGGTTTCTGATGAATGCGGATTTCTGCCCTGCCGTAAGCACAGACGAAAACTACGCAAGCTTTCTTGACAAGGAGCTGCTTTGCGGAAGTCATATCAGGAACGACGAGATCCATGTTACGGCTCAGGATAAGGAAAACTGGAACGATCCGTTTGAGGTCGGATTTTATGTCGGCAACGGCTCGTCCTCACGCTCGATTCCTATCGGCTTCAAGCCTCAGCTTGTCATTCTGATGGCGGCAGGAAAGCCTGCGGTGACGGTTGACTTTGCCAACAGCACCGCCAAGAGCTATATGGCGATGGCAAACGAAAATCTTAATTCACAGGGTTTACAGCTCACCTCAACGGGCTTTAAGCTTTCAACTTCAACGACATCGAATGTCACAAGCGACCTCAACTCGCTCGGAATGTCATATATTTATATCGCCTACAAGTAATTTTCGACAAAAAAATCAAACCGCAGGCTTCGGCAAAAGTCGAGGTCTGCGGTATTTTTTATTTGCAGGGATATTCGATTGAATTTATCTTTACCATATAGCTTCCCTCATCGGCTTCAAAGCTCGGCATAAAGTCAAGGAGATCGTCATTCCTCATATTTTTTTCAAAATCAAGCGGTATCTCCTTTTCTCCGCTAAACAGCCT
>JAXJRE010000278.1:0-1492 GCA_036310785.1 Acutalibacteraceae bacterium | reverse complement strand
TTATCCGTCGGAGGCTGTACCCTTGCGGTCGCCTCGGCAAGAATATCGTTGAGCTTACCCGTTGAAATTCTCATCGCATTCTGAGTGTCAACAAATTTGATAAGCTCAAACAGCCTGTCAAGTCGCTGTCCCGTCTTGGCGGAAATAAAGATGATCGGAGCGTAGGACATAAACGAGAAATCGTTCATCAGTTTTTTGCGGTAGCTGTCCATGGTCTTGCCGTCCTTTTCGACTGCGTCCCACTTGTTGACCGCAATAATGCAAGCCTTGCCGAGGTCGTGTGCGATGCCTGCAACCTTGGAGTCCTGCTCGGTGAAGCCCTCCTGAGCGTCGATCATAATAACGCAGACCGTCGCCCTTTCGACAGCCATTCTCGCCCTGAGAACGCTGTATTTTTCGATCGCTTCCTCAACCTTGCTCTTGCGGCGGATACCTGCCGTGTCGATAAATACAAACTTACCGTGCTCATTTTCAATAAGCGTATCCGTTGCGTCTCTCGTCGTACCTGCGATATTGGAAACAATAACTCTTTCTTCGCCTGCAATGGCGTTTATGAGCGAGGATTTGCCGACATTCGGCTTGCCGATAACGGCGACCTTGATCCTGTCGTCCTCGTCATTTTCTTCCTCTTCCTCGGGGAAGTATTTGATCACCTCATCAAGAAGATCGCCCGTGCCGTGACCGTGAACGGCAGACACCCTGACAGGCTCTCCGAGACAGAGATTGTAAAATTCGTAAAATTCAAGCGGCGGCTCTCCGACCGTATCGCACTTGTTTACGCAAAGCACGATCGGTTTTCCGCTTTTCAACAGCATGGAGGCAACCTCCTGATCCGTCGCAACCACGCCCGTCCTCATATCGGTAACAAAAATTATAACATCTGCGCTTTCAATGGCGATCTGAGCCTGACGGCGCATCTGGGAAAGAATAACATCGTCCGAATCCGGCTCAATTCCGCCTGTATCTATTAAGAGAAAATTATGATTGAGCCATTCACAGTCGCCGTAAATCCTGTCACGGGTAACTCCGGGCGTGTCGTCAACGATTGACAATCGCTTGCCGATTAACTTGTTAAATAATGTGGACTTGCCGACGTTCGGTCTGCCCACAATAGCAATTACGGGTTTGTTCATAAAATAATAACTCCAAAAATGATTACCGAAATTGCGGTAATCTTGCGGGCGAGCATTACTCGCTCCTACATAATCTAAATAAGATTAAAGGGCAACAGAAAATCTGTCGCCCGTTTGATCGTCTTAAGAAATTAAGCTTCCTTCTTTTCGATTTCGACTACCTGTCTGCCCTTATACATACCGCAGTTTGTGCAAGCCTTGTGCGCTGCTGTGAGCTCGCCGCATTCGGGACAAGTTGTAAGTGTGGGCGCGTCGAGCTTCCAAACTGTTGAACGTCTTGAGCTCTTTCTTGCGTGTGAAGTTTTTCTTGTAGGTACTGCCATTTTACATAGACCTCCTTATATCTTTATTCTTCCATA
>JAXJRE010000277.1:0-7624 GCA_036310785.1 Acutalibacteraceae bacterium | reverse complement strand
TCAAGCGGTAAAAATATGGGCTGTTTCAAGGCTGTCGGCTTCCCCGAGGATGTCGGAAGATTTTACCGTCTTGAGGAATATGAGGGCTATTCCTGGACGGCTCACGGACGTTATCCGACCAACACACCCGGCTGGTGGGGCGGAGCGCATCCGTTTTCTCTGCTCGATTTTTCCGTTGTTCACAACGGCGAGATCTCATCATACGACGCAAACCGCAGATATATCGAAATGTTCGGCTACAAATGTACCCTCCAGACGGATACCGAGGTCATAACCTACATCGCCGACTATCTGCTCAGACGTCAGGAGCTTTCGCTGAAGGAGACCGCTTCGGTCATTGCCGCTCCGTTCTGGAGTACCATTGACGGAATGGACGAAAAGGAGGCCGAGGAACACGCATTTCTCAGGAAGATGTATTCGAGCCTTCTGATAACCGGACCGTTTTCCATAATTCTCGGCTTCGAGGGCGGACTTATGGCTCTCAACGACAGGCTCAAGCTGCGCTCTATGGTGACCGCAGAAAAGGACGATAAGGTTTATATTGCAAGCGAGGAGGCCGCCATCAGAGCGATGGAGCCGAACGCTGAAAATATTTATTCACCCGCAGGCGGCGAGCCTGTAATCATCAAGGTAAAGGAGGGGGCTTATTGATGTTTCCGTCATATCTGACATCGGATTTCGAGGTTGTAAGAAATCCGTCACGCTGCACAAACTGCCGTATCTGCGAAAAGCAGTGCGCCAACGGAGTCCACTCCTACGATTCATCGGCAAAGGTAATGATAAGCGACGAGACGAAGTGCGTTGACTGTCTCAGGTGCGTCACCTACTGCCCTACCAAGGCTTTGAAGATCGTTAAAAACGACTGCTGTTTCAGGGAGAACGAAAACTGGAAGAGCGAAACTATAAAGGAAATATATAAACAGGCTGACAGCGGCGGAGTTCTGCTCTCGTCAATGGGTAATCCACAGCCTCTGCCCGTTTACTGGGACAGGATTCTTATCAATGCTTCTCAGGTCACAAATCCCCCGATTGATCCCCTGCGTGAGCCTATGGAGACCAAGGTATTCCTCGGCAAGAAGCCGTCGGAGATCAAGAGAAATAGCGACGGAACGCTTGACACAAAGCTTCCTCCTCAGCTTGAATTAGCGATGCCGATAATGTTTTCTGCAATGAGCTACGGCTCAATCAGCTACAATGCACACAAGGGACTTGCCAAAGCGGCGGAGCTTCTCGGAATTTGCTACAACACAGGCGAGGGCGGACTTCACGAGGACTTTTACTGCTACGGAGAAAACACGGTCGTTCAGGTCGCTTCGGGACGTTTCGGCGTTCACGAGGGTTACCTCAACGCCGGAGCGGCAATAGAGATCAAGATGGGACAGGGCGCAAAGCCCGGTATCGGCGGACATCTTCCGGGAACAAAAACCGTCGGAGATATCGCCTGCACACGAATGATCCCGGAGGGCTCGGACGCAATTTCCCCTGCTCCTCACCACGATATTTATTCGATCGAGGATCTCCGTCAGCTCGTCTTTTCGCTCAAGGAAGCGACAAACTATAAAAAGCCGATAATCGTCAAGGTTGCCGCAGTGCATAACATTGCCGCCATTGCAAGCGGTATCGCACGAAGCGGTGCGGATATGATCGCAATCGACGGTTTCAGGGGCGGCACGGGAGCCGCACCGACACGAATCCGTGACAATGTAGGTATTCCGATCGAGCTTGCGCTTGCCGCAGTCGACCAGAGGCTCAGGGACGAGGGAATCAGAAACAGCGTTTCCCTGATCGTCGGAGGCAGTATCAGAAGCGCCGCCGATGCGATCAAGGCCATTGCACTCGGAGCGGACGCCTGCTATGTTGCAACCGCCGCACTTATCGCTATGGGCTGTCACCTTTGCCGAAGCTGTCAGTCCGGCAAATGCAATTGGGGTATCGCAACTCAGGTTCCGGCTCTTGTGGACAGACTTGATCCCGAAACGGCATGCAATAATCTTGTAAATCTTATGACGGCATGGAAACACGAGATGAAAGAGATAATGGGCGGTATGGGTATCAACTCCATTGAAGCACTCAAGGGCAACCGTCTTATGCTCAGAGGAGTAGGACTGACCGAAAAAGAGCTTGAAATTCTCGGAATATCACACGCCGGAGAATAAAAAATTGCTCAAATACTTTAAAATGAAACAAGAGGTGTGATATAATATGAAGATAGAAGCAAAAGGGCTTGATTTCACGGCTCTCAACGAGATGATAAAAAGCTCGGACGGCGATTGTGAAATAATCGGCTGTCTCGGTCAGAGATTCATTGCCGACGGTCTCGGAAACGGCAAGGTGGTTATCAACGGTATTCCCGGCAACGCTCTCGGCGCTTATCTCAACGGTGCCGAGATCACCGTAAGGGGCAACGCTCAGGACGCAGTCGGAGACACGATGAACGACGGAAAGATCGTCATTCACGGCAGTATCGGCGACACCGCAGGCTACGCCATGCGAGGCGGCGAGATCTATGTTGAGAACAATGCGGGCTACCGTGCCGGTATTCATATGAAAGAGTACAAGGGCAAGAAGCCGGTTATTGTGATCGGCGGCAGAACGGGCAGCTTCCTCGGCGAGTATCAGGCTGGCGGACTGATAATAGTCCTCGGCAGGAACAGTGACGGCAAACCGACCGTCGGCAACTTCCCGTGTACGGGAATGCACGGCGGAAAAATGGTTATCCGAGGCTCGGTTGAGGATATCCGTTTTCCCCAGCAGGTCACTCTCAGAGACGCAACAGCCGACGATATGGCGGAAATTATGCCTTTTTTGAAAAATTACTGTAATTATTTTGATTTTGACATCAATGAGCTGACGGAGGAGAAATTCACGGTTATAACCCCCGACAGCCGCAAACCGTATAAACAGATGTACGTTGCAAATTAAAAAGGTAGGTAACCGATATGAAGTATTCACCTGACGAAGTAATTCAATATATCGAGGAGGAGGACGTCAAATTTATCCGACTTGCATTCACGGATATTTACGGCAAGCAGAAAAATATTTCCGTTATGCAGGACGAGCTTGAAAGGGCGTTCAGATACGGTATTGCAATCGACGCTTCGGCAATCGCAGGATTCGGATGCGATGTTCATTCCGACCTGCTTCTCCGTCCCGATCCGTCAACGATAACCGTTTTACCGTGGCGTCCGGAGCACGGCAGAGTTGTCAGAATGTTCTGCTCCATCACTCACCTTGACGGCACTCCGTTCGTCTCGGACACAAGGGCGATACTCAAAAAAGCGATTGAGGACGCAAGGAAAGAGGGCATCAGCTTCGCCTTCGGTCCCGAAATGGAATTTTATCTTTTCACCTGCGATGAGGACGGGAAACCGACAAAGGTTCCCTATGACAACGCAGGCTATATGGACATTGCCCCGGACGATAAGGGGGAGAACGTCCGCCGTGAGGTTTGCCTGACGCTTGAAAGAATGGGAATTAAGCCCGAAAGCTCCCACCACGAGGAGGGACCGGGACAGAACGAGATAGATTTCCGCTATTCCGATCCCCTCACCGCCGCAGACAATGCGATCACCTTCAAGGCGGTTGTCAATACCATTGCGGCAAGGAACGGATTAAAGGCGGATTTCTCACCGAAGCCGCTTGAGTCGATGCCGGGCAACGGAATGCATATCAACATTTCCGCCAAGGCGAAGGACGGCAGAGACGTTATGCCGCAGGTAATTTCCGGAATACTCGAACATATCTGCGAAATAACGGCTTTCCTCAACACTACGGCTGACTCCTACAAGCGTTTCGGAAGCAACAAAGCTCCGAAATATGTTTCCTGGTCGAGCGAAAACCGTTCCCAGCTTGTGCGTATTCCTGCCGCAGACGGTGAATACAAGCGTGCCGAGCTTCGTTCACCGGATCCGATGTGCAATCCTTATCTTGCCTTTGCCCTGCTCATTTGGGCAGGACTTGACGGTATAAAGAAAGGTTTGGAACTTCCCGAAATGGCGGACATCAATCTTTTCAACGCCCCGGAGGAGGAAACCAAGAAGTTCAGAACCCTGCCCGGCGATCTTTTCAGCGCAGGCAAAGCGGCGAGGGAAAGCGATTTTGTAAACGCACATCTGCCTCGCTCCATCACGGAAAACTATTGCAAATAAAAGGATAACAAACTGAGAAAGGAGGGGAGCAATATGGATATGACAGAACATATTTACAGCGTGCTGGTGGTATCCTCGGCGGAGAAATTTGTCAGACCGATGCTTGAAATGCTCCCCGAAAAGATGTTTGATCCGATTATGACGGCGACCGATGCGGCGCAGGCAAGAAGAAAGCTTTTGGAAAACGATTTTGATATTGTTATCGTCAACTCGCCGCTGAAAGACGAGTTCGGCACAAGGCTCGCACTTGATATCTGTTCAAAGAGCAGTGCAGGAGTTTTGCTTTTTGTCAAGGCGGAGCATTACGCCGACATCACGGCAAAGGTTATGCCCTACGGTGTGCTGACAATATCGAAGCCAACCTCCTCGTCAATGATAGCGCAGTCCGTTCAGATGCTCTGCTCAACGAGAGAACGTCTGAGAATTATGGAAAAGAAAAATGCCTCGGTCGAGGAAAAGATCGAGGAAATAAGAATAGTAAACAGAGCAAAATGCCTTTTGATAGAACAGCTTAAAATGACCGAGTCGGAGGCGCACAGATACATCGAAAAGCAAGCGATGGACAGATGCGTCACCCGACGGGTAATAGCGGAAAACATTATTTTGACTTACAAATAAACGGAGGGAATTTTATGACAAAATATATCTTTGTAACGGGCGGTGTTGTATCCGGCCTCGGCAAAGGAATTACGGCGGCGTCACTCGGTCGTCTTCTCAAGGCGAGAGGACTGAAGGTTGCCGCTCAGAAGCTTGACCCTTACATCAATGTTGACCCCGGCACAATGAGTCCTTATCAGCACGGCGAGGTTTATGTCACGGAGGACGGTGCGGAAACCGACCTTGACCTCGGTCACTATGAAAGATTTATAGATGAAAACCTCAATAAATACTCCAACCTCACAACAGGTAAGGTTTACTGGAATGTTCTCAATAAAGAAAGACGGGGTGAATATCTCGGCTCAACGGTACAGGTCATTCCTCATATCACAAACGAGATCAAGGAATTTGTTTACCGAGTAGGCAAAAAGACAGACGCAGACGTAGTTATCACCGAGATCGGCGGTACGATCGGCGATATCGAGAGCCAGCCTTTCCTTGAGGCTGTCAGACAGATATCTCTTGAAGTCGGCAAGGAAAACAGTCTTTTCATTCATGTTACTCTCGTCCCGTTCCTCAGAGGCTCGGACGAGCATAAATCCAAGCCCACTCAGCACTCTGTCAAGGAGCTTCAGGGAATGGGTATCCGTCCCGACATCATTGTTCTCCGCTGTGACGAGCCGCTTGAGGATTCCATATTCAAAAAGATTTCAATGTTCTGCAACGTAAAACCCGACTGCGTAATTGAGAACATCACTATTCCCTATCTTTACGAAGCACCGCTTATGCTCGAAAAGGCAAATTTCTCCTCCGTTGTTTGCCGTGAGCTGAATATTGACGCTCCCGCTCCCGATCTTGCCGAGTGGACAAACCTTGTTGAGAAGATCAAGAGCAGAAAAAGCACCGTACATATCGGACTTGTCGGAAAGTACGTTCAGCTTCACGACGCTTATCTTTCGGTTGCCGAGGCTATGCGCCACGCAGGCTACACCCTCGACACTCATATTGATATTGACTGGATCGACTCTGAGCTTCTTACCAAGGAAACCTACGAGGACAGGCTCAAGGAGCTTGACGGAATAATTGTTCCCGGCGGCTTCGGCGGACGAGGAATTGAGGGAATGATACTTGCCGCCAAGTATGCGAGAGAAAACAACGTTCCCTACTTCGGAATTTGTCTCGGTATGCAGATCGCCGTTATCGAGTACGCAAGAGACGTTTGCGGCATCACAGACGCACATTCGGGAGAGTTTGACGAGATATGCAAAAATAAGGTAATCGACTTTATGCCCGGTCAGAGCGAGAATATCGACAAGGGCGGTACGCTCCGTCTCGGCGCATATCCCTGCATTATTGCCGAGGGTACGACAATGGAACGCTGCTACGGTACAAATGAAATTTCCGAAAGACACCGTCACCGCTATGAGTTCAACAACGATTACCGTGACATTCTTACGGAAAACGGACTTGTTCTTTCAGGTAAGTCGCCCGACGGCAGACTTATTGAAACGGTTGAGCTGACCGACCGTCCGTTCTATGTCGGAGTACAGTATCATCCCGAATTTAAGTCCAGACCTAACAAGGCTCATCCCCTTTTCAAGGGATTTATTGAAGCGGCTTTAAAAAAGCATGAAGAATAATATTGATTATATAGTGCAAGTATGTTAGAATAAAACAAAAAAAGGAAGCGATAAGATGGCATACCTGACCGACATTGAAATTGCACAGAGCTGCAAAATGAAACACATTAAGGATATTGCAAAAACTGCTCACGTTGACGAAAAATATATTGAGCAGTACGGCAATCACAAGGCAAAGATTGACCTTTCTTTGCTCAGCGAAACAGACAAAAAAGACGGCAAGCTCGTTCTTGTTACCGCAATTACGCCTACTCCGGCAGGCGAGGGCAAGACCACGACGACTATCGGTCTTGCAGACGGACTCAGAAGAATAGGCAAGGATGCCGTTGTAGCTCTGCGTGAACCCTCACTCGGCCCTGTTTTCGGAATAAAGGGCGGTGCGGCAGGCGGCGGATATGCTCAGGTCGTTCCTATGGAGGACATAAACCTTCACTTTACGGGTGATTTCCACGCAATCGGCGCGGCAAACAATCTTCTTGCCGCAATGCTTGACAACCATATTCAGCAGGGCAACGCCCTCGGAATTGACGTCCGCAAGATCACATGGAAACGCTGTGTGGATATGAACGACAGACAGCTCCGTTTCATAGTTGACGGTATGGGCGGCAAGGCAAACGGCGTTCCCCGTGAGGACGGATTTGACATAACTGTTGCTTCCGAAATTATGGCAGTTCTCTGCCTTTCAACCTCGATAACCGATCTTAAAGAAAGACTTTCAAGAATAATTGTAGGCTACACCTATGACGACAAGCCTGTCACCTGCGGCCAGCTCAACGCTCAGGGCGCAATGACAGCTCTTTTGAAGGACGCACTCAAGCCGAACCTTGTTCAGACTCTTGAGGGTACGCCTGCATTTGTTCACGGCGGTCCGTTTGCGAATATCGCCCACGGCTGTAACTCGGTTATGGCAACAAAGATGGCTCTGAAAATGGGCGACTATGCTGTTACGGAGGCAGGCTTCGGTGCCGATCTCGGTGCCGAGAAGTTCCTCGACATCAAGTGCCGTATGGCAGGACTTACGCCCGATGCCGTTGTTATCGTTGCAACTGTCCGTGCGCTGAAAATGCACGGCGGACTTGACAAGAAACAGCTCAATACAGAGGATCTCGAAGCTCTCGAAAGAGGTATTCCCAATCTTCTCCGTCACGTTTCCAATATCAAAAATGTTTATAAGCTTCCGTGCGTTGTTGCTGTCAACCGTTTCCCGACCGACACCGACGCAGAGATCGACTTCATCAT
>JAXJRE010000276.1:0-12526 GCA_036310785.1 Acutalibacteraceae bacterium | reverse complement strand
ATATTATAACGATATAAACGAAAATTTTTGTTGAAATATTTCAAAAAAGGAGACTGGATATGGCAGATAAACAGACAAACGCTCTCAGACCTTTCGGAATGAGGGACAAAATCGGTTATGCTTTGGGTGATTTCGGTTGCAATATGAGCTTTTCGTTCATAAGCAATTATATGATTACCTTTTTTGTAATTTGTATGAAGCTGGATCCCATTGTGTGCGGTATGCTGATATTTATCGGCAAGGTATTCGATGCAATCAATGATCCCATTGTCGGAGGTCTGGTTGACGCTTCAAAAGGCGGAAAAGAGGGCAAATTTAAAACATGGATAAAGTGGGCGAGCCTACCGCTTCTTGCTTGCAGTATACTTATGTTTATCTATGTTCCGAATGCTCCCATGGGAGTGAAAATTGCAATGTGCCTCGGTCTTTACTGCTTATGGAGTGTTGCATATACAAGCGTAAATGTCCCTTACGGATCAATGCAGTCGTTCATTACAAAAGAGCCGACCGAGCGTGCCCAGCTCTCAACATGGAGAAGCATAGGAGCTATGTTTGCTCAGCTTCCGCTTATGGTAATTATTCCTCTCATAATTTTTGACGATAACGACAACCCGATCGGCTCAAGATTTATTTATTGTGTTGCGGTTATGGGCGTTCTCGGCTGGATAGGCTTTTATTTCTGCCGGAAGATGACGACGGAAAGAATTCAGCCCGAAGCCGTTCAGTCTGAGAAGTTTAACTACC
The DNA here is from genome assembly GCA_036310785.1 of Acutalibacteraceae bacterium. Lineage (GTDB taxonomy): Bacteria > Bacillota > Clostridia > Oscillospirales > Acutalibacteraceae > CAG-488. The sequence goes on along the minus strand of JAXJRE010000276.1, from coordinate 11,782 downwards.
TCAATACAATCAAAGCTTTTTTCAAGAATAAAAATATTTTAGCGGTCACAATTTCTTCCTTTGCGCTGATGTCTTTTATTATGTCTGTATCGAACACAATGCAGTATGTTTTCATGTGTTATTTCAGTAACACGAAGCTGATTTCGATTGCAAGCATTATTGCAGGCTTGCCCGTAGGAGTCGGAATTATTCTTTTGAAGCCTGCGATCAAGAAATTTTCCAAGAAACAGCTTTGCACCTACCCGTTTGCTCTGTCGATTGTCAGTGCCGCAGTTGCAACCTTTGTAAAAATATCGAACCCCTATATCTGGATGATATTTATGGGCCTGACGATAATGGGTTCAAGCTTCTATTACGTTCTTATGTGGGCGCTTGTCGCCGACTGTATTGACTTCCAAGAGCAGCAAAGCGGAAGAAGGGAAGAAAGCTCGATTTACGCCACTTATTCATTCTTCAGAAAGGTTGCGCAGGGTGCCTGTTCGCTTATCGTAACAATTGTTCTCAAGCTTTCTGCATACGATACAAACCTTGACGCAGCTTCACAGGCGGCGGGCGTTTCCGACAGGCTTTACACTCTGTCAGGTCTTATGCCGCTTATAGGTGCCGCTCTGGCTTTGGTCAGCATGCACTTCTTATACAACCTCACCGACAACGCTACGGAGGCAACAAAATGAGAAAGGTTAAAGTAATTAACGAGAATTGGTTTTTTTCAAAGAAAATAAAGTCAGTTCCGACTTCTGTTCCGTCAGACTGTGAAGAGCTTAATCTTCCCTACACATGGAACGGAGAGGACGGACAGGACGGCGGCAACGACTATTACAGAGGTAAGTGCTGTTTTATTAAAGAATTACCTGCTTCCGTTTTTGAAGGCGATGTGAATTATATTGAATTCGGCGCAGTCAATTCTACGGCGGAGGTCTATTGGAACGGCGAAAAGCTCTGCGTGCATCACGGCGGCTATTCGATATTCCGTGTTGAGCTGAAGGATATAAAGGAGAATAACATCCTTGCTGTTTTCGCTGATAACAGCCCGAATGATTTTGTTTATCCTCAGATGGCAGATTTTACTTTCTATGGCGGAATTTACCGTGATGTTAAGCTCATTTCGGTTTCAAAAAATCATTTTGAGCTTGATCATTTCGGAACACCGGGAATTAAAATAACGCCTGTTGTCAAGGGAGAAAATGCCGAGGTCAACGTTGAATGTTATACAAAATGCGAAAAGACCTGTGATGTTACAATCAGGATTTTATCCGACGGCTCATGCGTGGCGGAGAAAAAGGTTTCTTCCGATAAGGCTGAGGCTGTATTTAATATCGAAAATGTACGTCTGTGGAACGGAAGAAAAGATCCGTATTTATATACCGCAGAGGCGGTAATAACCGATAACGGCGAGGAGTGCGACAGGGTTTCCGTGCGCTTCGGCTGCCGATCGTTCAGAATTGATCCCGATAAGGGCTTTATACTCAACGGAGAGAGCTATCCGCTCAGGGGAGTTTCACGTCATCAGGACAGACCGCATATAGGAAATGCGCTGACTTATGAGCATCATAAGGAGGATATTGACCTTATCTGTGAAGTAGGTGCAACGACAGTCAGACTTGCCCACTATCAACATTCGCAGGATTTCTATGACCTTTGTGATGAAAGAGGTCTTGTCGTGTGGGCAGAGATACCCTATATTTCACAGCACCTTAATAACGGCACCGAAAATACTCTTTCACAGATGAGAGAGCTGATCACACAGAATTATAATCATCCCTGCATTGTTGTATGGGGACTTTCAAATGAAATCACCATGGCAGGAGCAAACGACAGGAATTTGATTGATAATCACCGTCGGCTCAATGAGCTTTGTCACAAGATGGACAAGACAAGATTGACCACCTCGGCAATTCTTTCAATGTGCGCTCCGAAAGAGGAATATACGTTTATTCCCGATGTTATTTCGTATAACCATTATTTCGGCTGGTACGGCGGTACAACCGAGATGAACGGCAAATGGTTCGATGATTTTCACAGCAAATATCCCGACAGATGCGTCGGCTTGAGCGAATACGGCGCAGAGGGACTTAACTGGCATACTTCCAATCCTGAGCAGGGCGATTATACAGAGGAATATCAGCTCCTCTATCACCAGGAGCTTATCAAACAGATATCTAAAAGACCTTATATCTGGGCAACACATGTCTGGAATATGTTTGATTTTGCCGCAGACGCAAGAAGCGAGGGCGGCGAAAACGGAATGAACCACAAGGGACTTGTCTCGTTTGACAGGAAATATAAAAAGGATTCTTTCTATGCCTATAAAGCGTGGCTCTCCGACGAAAAGGTTATTCATATCTGCTCAAAGAGATATGTAGACCGCTGTGAAGATGTCACTAAAGTAAAGATCTGCGCCAACACCCCGTATGTGGAGCTTTACGCAAACGGCGAGCTTGTTGAGGGAAAAGAAAAAGGGGAGTTCCCGTTCTTTGAATTTGATGTTAAGCTGTCGGGAGAAACAAAAATTGAAGCCAGATGCGGCGATGTTTCGGACGAGAGCTTCATTCGCAAGGTCGATAAAATAAACGAAGATTATATAATGAAAGATACAAATTCGGTTATAAACTGGTTTGAAATTTCAACACCTCCGGGATACTACTCCGTAAATGACACTATCGGCGACATTCTCTCAAGCTTTAAGGGAAAGCTGTTCCTTTTAAAAACAGGCTTATCCCTGATGAAGAAGATGAAAGGCGGATCATCGGACGGCGAAAAGAAGGGTGAGGTAGCCGGAATGAGCCTTTCGAGTGTTAAAATCAATAAAAATCTTATTGACACCGCAAAGGCCTTTACCCTCAAGCGTCTGTTTATGATGGCAGGCAAAACATTTACCAAAGAAATGATACTCGATATCAACGCCGACCTTAACAAGATAAAGAAAAAGAAATAAGCACAGTCAAATAAATAAAAGAGATCGGAAAGCCCGGCCCGACAACCCCTTGTTGAAGCAAATAAACTTTATTCTACCTTTAACATTCTGTATCCGATTCCGACGTGGGTTTGGATGTATTGTGGAGAATTGATGTCCTTTTCGATTTTTTTCCTGAGTGTAGCCATAAAAACCCTGAGAGAAGCAACATCGTTTTCCCAACTGCTTCCCCAGATATTCTGAGTGATGAACGTGTGCGTCAGCACTCTGCCGACGTTTTTCGACAAAAGGCAGAGCAGCTTGTATTCAATCGGAGTCAGGTGAAGCTCCTCGCCGTCAAGATAGGCACAGCCTGCGGCATAGTCGATTTTCAACGCTCCGTTCGTGAAAACCGAAGCCGAGGACGGCGTGCCTGCGGAGAGAATTGCAAGCCGTCTCTGTGTTACTCTCAGACGTGCAAGCATCTCCTCAACCGAAAATGGCTTTGTCAGATAGTCGTCCGCTCCTGCGTCGAGGGCTTCGATCTTGTCGGAATCCTCACTGCGTGCGCTGATGACGATTATCGGCATATTTGACCATGTGCGGACTTTTTTAATAACCTCAACACCGTCGATATCAGGCAGACCGAGATCAAGCAGGATTATGTCCGGGTTGTGAGACGAGGCCTCCATTATTGCGCTTTCACCGTTCTGAGCCGTGATGTATTTATAGTCATGTGTTTTTAGATTTAATGTTATGAGGTTTCTGACATGAACATCGTCCTCAACAACAAGTATTAGCGGTTTATTCATTCAAGTTCACCTCGCTGAGCGGCAGAGTAAAGCTGAACACGGAGCCGTGCGGCTCATTATCGGTCAGGGTGATATCTCCGCCGTGTGCATTTACTATGGATTTACAAAGCGAAAGACCGAGGCCGAGACTTCGGCGGCTGTCGCTGATTTTATTCTCTCCCGTGACAAACATATCGAACACCTTGGGCTTCATTGCGTCGGATATTCCGTCTCCGTTATCCGCAACGCTAATTACCGCCTTGCCGTCCTTTTTGAGGGCGGTGATTTTTATTTCCGAGCCTTTCGGAGTGTATTTGATAGCATTCTCGACGAGATTTATTATTACCTGAATAATAAGCTTTGAATCCATCTTCGCAAGGAGCAGCTCGTTCCTGTTTTCAACTGTTATTGTATGCTCGGAACTTTTTCGGCTGATGTGCTTCAGCGATTCCCCGATAACCTCCTCAACAAGCTGATCCGACATATTGAGCTTTACTCTGTTTTCTTCGATCCTTGTGATTGAAAGAAGATTTTCAACAAGACTTGCAAGCCATTGCGAATCGTCATAAATGTCTGTTATCATTTCCAGCTTTGTTTCATCGTCTATTGCGGAAAAACTGTTGATAAGGCTGTTTGCGTTTCCCGAAATTGTGGTCAGGGGAGTACGCAGGTCGTGCGATATCGCCCTCAAAAGATCCGATTTGAGCTGTTCGTTTTTCGCTTTGATGGCGGAGGCTTCACGCTCACGGGCGTTGAAGCTGTTGTCCATTGCCATTGCACATTCGCCGAGAATGGAGAGAAGAATATTGTATTCAAAAGAATCAAGCGGTTTGCCGTTTATCGGTATGCCGACTGCGCCGTAAACCCTGTTGTTGATCCTAATTGCAAGATAAAGGCATTTTGCCTCGGGAAAAACCTTTGTTGTGGCACCGCACCGCTTTTGGTGCGAAACCGTCCATTCCGCCGCCTGACGTTCCTTTTCGGTCAGAAGAGCGTCGTCGGTCCTTTTGCTGTCCGAGGAAAAAAGATAGCCCGTGCCGAGCCTGCCGTCGGATACTCCGTAAGCCGTTATGCTCCTGTTGAGAAGCTTCATAAGCTGGGTTGAAGTGATTTTCAGAATTTCCTCATCGCTGACGGCGTTCTGCAACATTCGGTTTGTGTCAAAAAGCACCTTTGTCCTAAAAGCGGACTGAGCCGAAAGCTTTGCGTGAGCTTTCAGCTTGGCGGCAAGTGTACCTGTGATTATTGAGGCGGCAAGCATTATTGCAAAGGTGATCGGATATCCCGATTCATATGCGTGCAATGTCAGCCTCGGCTCTGTAAGAAAGAAATTGAAAAGAATAACGCTCAGAATTGAGCTGATTATACTGCAAACATAACCCTTGGTCAGCACGGAGACGAGAAGAACTCCGAGAATATAGACCGTTATGATATTTGCCTCGGTGAAGCCGAGACGGTGGAAGAAAAGTCCGATGAGCGTTGCGGCGGCGAGCACGAGAGCGGTAATTACAAAATCCTTGAAGGACGGCGCGTCGGGCTTTTCAAAAAGGCTTTCTCTGCCTGCCTTGTATGATACGGAATTCGGAATGATGTGTATATCTGTTTCAGGCAAAAGCTCCGAAAGCTTTTCCGTAAGCGTAGGCTTGAAATGCAGTCTGCGGCGTTTAACGCTGCTTCTGCCGATGACAATTTGCGTAATTCCCGAAAGCCGTGCAAACTCGGCGATCTGGTATGAGACGTCTCCGCCGTTCAGGGTTACCGTATGCGCACCCGACTTTTCGGCAAGACGAATGTTGTCCGCAAGTCGATTTCTGTCTTCATCGGACATTTTGTCGTCCCTCGGTGTTTCGATATAAAGGGCAGTGAGGGAAGCCTTGTAGGCTTTTGCCATCTTTGAAGCGGTATGTATTATTTTTTTGTTGGACGGCGAGGAGGACAGGCATACAAGTATGTGTTCCTCACGGACGCCGATCTTTTTTTCACCGTTCATTATAGTCACCCACGGGTATTATACCACAAAAAAGACCGTCCGTCCACTCCGCATTCCTATTTTTCGTCCGGATCGCTGAGCACTATATCTCCGTGCTCCTTTTTGTAGCTTTTGATTATACGGAGAGTTTCTTCATCGTCCGCATCCTTTGGGATAATTACATATGACGGTTCACATTCTTCTTCTCTTTTCTCAATGGACTTTCTGTTTTCATCGAGAAAAACGTCGAGCCTTTTCATAATAAACCATAGAAAAACCAATGAAAAGACAACAACGGCAACGATCAGAAATTCTTTCATTTATATCACCGTCTATTCATTCAGCCTCAGGGGTTACATCTGAAAGCATCTTTGAAGAGTTTTGTATTCACCGATTACGAGCAGAGTTTCACCCTCCTTGAGCATGGTTTCGGAGGATATTGACATATTGATGTCTTCGCCGCGCTTGATCGCAACAATGTTTATGTTGTATTTCTGACGGATGTTGAGCTGACCGACCGTCTTTCCTACCCACTGTCTCGGCATTTCAACCTCAAAGATCGCATGGGATTCGTCAACCTCGATAAAGTCGAGAATGTGATCGGCAGTAAAGCGGATAGCAGCCCATTTTGCCATCTGTCTTTCGGGATAAACTACCTTGTCCGCTCCGTTTCTGAGCAGGAATTTTGCCTGAACATCACGCTCCGCACGGGACACGACGAGCTTTGCGCCCATATCCTTGAGAAGTGAAGTCGTTTCAAGCGAATTCTGAAAATTGTTTCCTATGGCAACTACGCAGAGATCGTAATTGCCGATACCGAGCGACTCTAAAAATTCCTCGTTTGTGCTGTCGCCGATCTGAGCGTTCGTAACATACGGAAGAATTTCATTTACTCTGTCTTCGTTCAAGTCCACGGCCATTACCTCATGACCGAGCCTGTTGAGATCCATAGCCATATGCTTTCCGAATCTGCCGAGTCCGATAAGTAATACGTTTTTAGTCATAGCGGTTCTCCTTTAACCTACTGTTATCCTTTCCTGAGGGAATTTTGAAATATTGTTTTTGGTTTTTGATCGTGATATTGCGGCATAGATGATTGTAAGACCTCCGACTCTGCCGCAGAACATAAGAGATATCAATATAAGCTGAGAAATAATTCCGAGCTGAGGCGTAATGCCGAGCGTCAGACCGACCGTGCCGACCGCCGATGCGGTTTCGTAAAGGCAGGTTGAAAACGGAAGCCCTTCGCTGAGACTTATTGCCGCCGCTCCGAAGAACGAAAGGGTGAAATACATCATCAGTATTGTTGTTGCACTCTGAACGACAGAGGAGTCAATCCTTCTTTTAAAGAAATGAATCGAATTTTTTCTGCCGAAGGTCGAAAAGGAATTTCCGATAAGCACAGCAATTGTCGTTGTTTTCATACCGCCGGCTGTCGATCCCGGCGATCCGCCGATGAGCATAAGCACCATCATAACCGCCTTTGATACGGAGCTCATTGCAGAAAGATCGGCTGTGTTGAAGCCTGCGGTTCTCGGTGTTATGGCCTGGAAAAGAGAGTTTAACAGCCTCTTTCCGAAGCTCAGATCGGAGAAATCTAAGAAGAAGAAAAACAGCGTCGGCAAAACGATCAAGATTGCAGTCATAACAAGGATTATCTTGCTCTGCATACGGTAGCGCTTAATGTGGTGCTTGTTTGTGAAAACGTCCTCCCATGTGAGAAAGCCGATACCGCCGATAACGATGAGCAGGATTATTACAATGTTCAAAAGAGGGTTGTCCGCATAGCTCGTGAAGGACTGATACTTTGCGCCCTCTGTTCCCATAATGTCAAAGCCTGCGTTGCAGAAAGCGGAAATTGAATGAAAGACCGCCATCCACACGCCCTTGAGTCCGTAATCACGGCAAAAAACAGGCATAAGCAGAGCCGCACCGGCAAGCTCAAACAGAAGCGTAGCCTTCAGAATAAATCCCGTCAGCCTGACTATGCCGCCGACCTTGGGGGCGGCTATTGCCTCCTGCATGGTGCTTCTTTGCATCAGGGATATCTTTCTGCCCGAAATCAGCGCAAACGAAGCCGCAACCGTGACAACTCCGAGTCCGCCTATCTGTATGAGAACGAGAATGACGGACTGACCGAACATCGACCAGTAGCTTCCCGTATCCTGAACGACAAGTCCCGTAACGCAAACTGCGGAGGTGGCGGTGAACAGGGATTGATTAAACGGAGTGACCTTGCCCGAAGCCGAGGCGATAGGCAGCATCAGAAGAAGTGTTCCGATAAGGATCACTCCCGAAAATCCGAGGAAAATAGTCTGAAAGGTGGTTAACCGTTTCTTTACGGTAAGACGATCTTTTAAATTATCAACCGTTTTTATCATAAAAAAATCCTTTTCTGAAATGTAAATTTACTTAATTATTCAATTCTTTATCAACTGAATTATATAACAAAAATAATTAAGATGATGTTAAAGGCAAGCCGATGAGCGTTAAGATTTTATAAAGATAAATTACTTAATCTGCCGGAATCCTTATGGTTTCATCTTTTATTATTAGTGTTATAAATTAAATATATCACCTATTATATAAGGCTTTCAGGAAAATGTAAACAGCAAAATTAAAACGGAGGTTACTAAAATATTACCAAACTGTTAATTATTGCAATTACCTCTTGAAATATTAAAGAAAGGGGACTATACTAAATTAGCACTCAGGACACGAGAGTGCTAAAACCTTTAAGGCGGATAAAATTTTATTTATAACAAGGTGATATAAATGCGTACAAAACAATTCAAGGCGGAGTCGAAAAAGCTGCTCGACATGATGATCAATTCGATCTACACTCATAAGGAGATTTTTCTGCGTGAGCTGATATCGAATGCGAGTGACGCAATGGACAAGCTTTACTATCATTCGCTCCAGGAAAATCTTGCGCTGAACAGGAACGATCTGACGATCAAAATTCAGCCGGATAAGGAAGCTAAAACGCTCACAATCTCCGATAACGGTATCGGTATGACGGGCGAGGAGCTTGAAACCAATCTCGGCACTATCGCAAAAAGCGGCTCTTTTGACTTCAAGAACGACAACGAAAAGCAGGAGGACGTCGATATAATCGGTCAGTTCGGCGTCGGCTTCTATTCTTCATTTATGGTCAGCGACAAGGTTGAGGTCGTCAGCAAGGCTTTCGGCGACACTCAGGCACACAAGTGGGTGTCAAAGGGCGCAGAGGGCTACACAATCGAACCGTGCGAATTTGACGCCGATCACGGAACGGTAATTACTCTTTATCTCAAGGAGGACACCGAGGACGACGATTACAGTCAGTATCTTGAGGAATATACGATCAAGAACATCGTAAAGAAATATTCCGATTACATCAGATATCCTATCACAATGGACTGCACCCACAGCCACCTCAAGGAGGGAACGGAGGACGAGTATGAGCAGGTGACAGAGACCGAAACCCTCAACTCTATGGTTCCCATCTGGAAAAAGAATAAAAACGAGGTAACGGCGGACGAATACAGCGAGTTTTACAGGAATAAGTTCTACGATTACGAGGAGCCTGCAAAGGTAATCCATGCAAAAATGGAAGGTCAGGTAATGTATAACACCTTGCTTTACATTCCTCGCCACGCTCCGTTCGATTACTACACCAAGAGCTATGAAAAGGGCTTGCAGCTTTATTCAAACGGTGTGCTTATCATGGATAAATGCGCCGATCTTCTGCCCGATTATTTCAGCTTTGTAAAGGGACTGGTTGACAGCGAGGATCTTTCGCTCAACATTTCCCGTGAAATGCTTCAGCATGACGCTCAGCTCAAACTGATCGCAAGAAGCCTTGAAAAGAAGATTCATTCCGAGCTTGTCAAGCTTATGAAGGACTCGAGAGAAACCTATGAAAAGGTATACAATGCGTTCGGCACACAGATGAAGTTCGGCATTTACAACAATATGGGCGCAAAGAATGATATTCTCAGCGATCTTGTGATGTTCTATTCGTCGAATGAGAAAAAGCTCACAACGCTCAAGGAATATGTCGGCAGAATGAAGGAATCGCAGGACACTATTTACTATGCCTGCGGCGAATCCGTTGCAAAGATCGAGCTTCTTCCTCAGGTTGAGGCGGTGACAGACAAGGGCTACGAGGTGCTTTATTTCACCGAGAATGTCGATGAATTTGCAATCAAGATTCTCAACGAGTTTGAGGGCAAGAAGTTTGCCAATATCTGCACCGACAGCATCGAGCTTGACACCGAGGAGGAGAAAGAGGAGCTTAAAAAGAAGAATGAGGACAGCAAGGATATGCTTGACTTTTTGAAGGAATCTGTCGGAGACAGCATTTCGGCGGTCAGATTTACAAACAAGCTTAAAAATCATCCCGTATGCCTGACGACCGAGGGAGAAATTTCCCTTGAAATGGAAAAGGTGCTCAATTCCATGCCGACAAACGATCAGAAGGTCAAGGCGAATATCGTTCTTGAAATAAATGAAAATCACCCGATCGCTCAGAAGCTCGGCGAGCTTTATGAGAGCGATAAGGAAAAGGCAGGCAAGTACGCAAAGATCCTTTACGCACAGGCTCGTCTGATCGAGGGACTTTCGGTTGACGATCCTACGGAGCTTAGCAATATGGTCTGCGAGCTTATGGTTTAAAATAAAATAATATTTTTCCGCTTCGGCAATTTGTCGGGGCGGAATTTTTTTCGTCAAAATGCATCTACACAGGTTGTTGAGCTGTTTGAATTTTTACATACAATATATTGTATTTTGATGTCGTCGGAGACGGTTTTAATGCAAAAAATGCGTCGATTTTTCCCTAAAAAATGTAATAATTTGTAACTAATTTTTTTGATGTTTGGAGACAATAATCCTTGACTTTTCTGAAATCTAAGTTATAATTGAGTTACAAAAGTGGAGCGATTTTATGTACAAAACCCACGATGTGGAAGCAAAATGTGAAAAAGGAGGCAAAAATTATGCAGTTTAACGGCTGTTATGAGCGTACTCTCGACGCTAAAAAAAGAATAGTTATGCCTCCTAAGATCAGGGATATGATCGGCAGCAAGGAATTTGTCCTGTTTGCAAAGCCCGATGAGGATTGTCTCAGAGTTTACCGCTTGGAGCAGTGGGAAGAAATTACTCAGTCGCTTTTGTTTGTCAATGACGGGGTTGACAGAACGAATCTTCAGAGAATATTTTTTCTCAACAGCGAAAACTGTGAAATAGATTCGCAGAACAGAGTTCTGATGCCTTCAAGATTTATCGAAAAGGCAGGCATTGTCCGTGACATCGTGATTGTCGGTATGGGCATGAGAGTCGAGATATGGTCAAAGGAACGCTATGATGCAATGATAAACTCGATATCTGTGCCTGAGAAGATTTCACTTCCGTTCTGATGAGCGAGTTTAAACACATTCCCGTACTTTTTAACGAAACGATAGACGCATTGAATGTCCGTCCCGACGGAATTTACGTTGACTGCACGGCAGGCGGCGGCGGACACTGCGCCGCAGTTGCCGAGAAGCTGACGACGGGCAGAATAATCGCAATAGATCAGGATCCCGAAGCTATAGAAAACCTGAATGAACGCTTTAAGGACAACGGCAGAGTTACGGTTGTTCACGACAATTTTGTTAATATTGAAGCTATACTCGGAAAGCTTGATATCGACGGGGTTGACGGAATTATGGCGGATCTCGGCGTAAGCTCTCATCAGCTTGACACCGATGAACGGGGATTTTCCTTCCACAAAGACGCGCCGCTCGATATGAGAATGAGCATGGAGGGCATGAGCGCCGCCGAGCTTGTCAACACGGTCTCTCAGCAGGAGCTTCAAAGGATCATATATACATACGGCGAAGAAAAATTTGCGCCCTCGATTGCAAGAAATATCGTAAAGGCGAGAGAAATCAAGCCGATCGAAACCACCTTTGAGTTGGTGGATATAATCAAAAATTCAATGCCGATGAAGGCGAAGCGTGATTCTCACCCTGCAAGAAAGACCTTCCAGGCTTTGAGAATTGAAGTAAACGGAGAGCTTGAGAAGCTTGACAAAGCACTTGATTCAATGTTTGAAGTCCTCAACCCGTCAGGCAGGATAGCGATAATAACCTTCCATTCGCT